>DATKMG010000585.1:0-9601 GCA_035541995.1 Terriglobia bacterium | reverse complement strand
TTTTATACTCGCGAGAGGTCCCAGATTCAAAAGAGTGCAAAAACGAGGCTGGCTGTGCGTCGATCACGCCAGCCAAGGGCGCGTTCGATCTAGAGTCCCAGAGAGAACTTTCTTGGCAATGGCTACATCTTCGGCAATCTGGAAGTCAAACATGCCGGCACAGACGAAATCAGCCCCGCCCTGGAACGCAAACCGGAACGCCTTTTCCGGGGGGAGTGCGCCAGCGGCCATGACCTTGAAGGCAATCCAGGGTTTCTGGAATTTTGACATTAATTCACGCGTTGCTTCCGGCTTAATGTCCCAAATGTTGTCGTGGTTTCTTGGATCATTCCTGTCGACGAGAAACTCGACGCGTTGCTCTCGCGGGGTCGCTGACCAGTAGTCATCGGAGTGATACGTCTTCATGAAGAAATCAGGGATGATCCCTGCCTTAATACAGGCTTTGGGGGTCTCTATCGAATGAGCTCCGAAGCCGGAGGGCAAGCCCGATTTCTTCATCAACTCCAGCACCTCACCCAGTTCATCCATGAGCCCGCGGTCGACAAAGGAATCGCAGACCCCTCCCTGCACATATAAGGCTTGGGGACCGTTATCGAGGACCTCCTTGAGGTTCTCCTTCATATCCGCCAGGCGAGTGTCATAATAAGACTTCTTGGGATGCACTTCTGAAATCCACTGGATCTTCCCACCGCGTTCTTTCCGGTATCGCTTCATGATCTGCACCGGTTTTTCGAAGGGGTCCGAAAGGACTGTGTTGATGCCATGTTCCTCACACCTTTGCCAGGTGTCCAGGACTCTTTCTTCCGTCTGATATTGGCGCATCAAAGTGGATACATAATGCAGATCGCGGCAGTGCGCATAGCCGCTCACCTGGTTGCAGCCTATGAATAATCGAGTGACGTTAAGATTTCCGAGCTTTCCAGTAGGAAGCCCCTTGTGGAATGTCTCAGGCATGGTCATGGCCAGAGTTCCAGCTGGTGCTGCGGTAAGCCCGCTTGAAACTGAATTCATCGCCACAGTACTACCGACGGTGGCCAGGGCTGAGGTTTTCAGGAAATCACGACGGTTCTGAATATTAGACATGATCATCCTCCAAAGGAATGCAAATTTGCCAAAGATAGGAAAAAAAAGAGAAGACGCCCGCTCTTCGGAACGGGCAGTCCAGCTAGTGTACTCACAATCCTGGACCCAGCGAGTCAAAATCCTTCTGCAGCTGAGGCAGGCGGCCTTATCTAATGTGAAATTATCACACTGCCATTACTGATGCAACACCCATATGAACCTGGAAAACCTGAAGCGCCGCGGGGTACAATACCTCTCGAGTGTTGACTGTCAATATGCGGGAGGCTGGCTCTACGACCTCATCGCTTGCCCAGACAATTCTTCAGTCAATAGACGTCCCCAGCTCGCTCGGATGCCGGTGCTTGATGTCACTCTCACATGTAGAACCCACTCTTACTTACGAATCGGGCAATTCTCCAACTCTCATGAGGAATTGTTTTGAGATTACGCCTAAAGGAGGATTCGCAGTGAAGAAACTGCTGGTCCTGGTAATCTGTGGATTGGTCTTAAGTGCCTGTAATAGGGCGGATAAGTCCCAAACCAGTGGGAACCCGGCATCGAAAGCGGAAAGCACACAGACCAAACCATTTGTATCCATTGCCGGTAAGACCCCGGAAGAATTAAAGAAATGCCACGTGGTCCTCGAAACCTCCCTGGGGAAGATCGAACTGGGCTTCTTCCCGGATGTGGCCCCTGAGCATGTCCGCAATTTTCTGCGCCTTTCCCAAGCGGGTTTTTATGACCACACGGCCTGGCACCGCGTGGTCCGCAAATTTGTCATTCAGGCAGGAGACTTAGGGACACGCAACCCTCCACTTCAGGCAATGGACATGATGGCGGTGCGAAAACTTCAGCCGGAATTCAGCCGGTTGAAGCATAAGGAGGGAACCCTCTCCATGGCCCGGGGCGAGGCATTGGACAGCGCCGAAACGTCTTTTTTTATCTGCCTGGCTCCTCAGCCCAAGCTGGACAACAAGTACACGATTTTCGGTGAGGTCATCTCGGGCATGGACACGGTCAAAAAGATTGCCGAGGTTCCCGTCGGAGTCAATAGTCGGCCTCGGGACCGCATTGAAATCGTCCGTGCGGAGATAATTGAAGCGAAGCCCTGAACCCTTTCATGAAAATGCCGGCATCAAGGTGGCCGCCGGGCGTGTGACCGCCGTCACCCGGCACGCCGGTAGCCCGGTTCAAACTGGTCGTCGCTCGGGGGGACAGCGGCCCCACGATTGGCTCCCACGCTGCACCCAAGACCGCCATTTTCATCCACGGGGGTGAGCAGGAAAGGGTCATGGGGCACTCTCTTGAAAATGCGGTTTTTGGAGGGCCGGACTCTGTGAGGCCGAAACTCCAAAAGCAGCAACCATTCAGGATTGGGGCGCATCGAGGAAGGGCTCAGGATGAACAGTCACATCGGCATCAGGGGCAATTTGCCGGATACGATCTTCGACCAGGTCGGAAAGTGAATGGGCGCTGACAAGGGTTTGGTTCCCATTCACCAAAATATGAGCGTCGACAAACAATCGGGGACCCGAGTAGCGCAAACGCAAGTTGTGGCAGTCTTTGACTCCGGGGATGACTTCGACCGCATCCTTGATCCTAGCCTCCAATCCCTGGGGGGCCGCATCAAGCAGGCCTTGCACTGTGCGTTGGCCTAATTGCAGGCTCACGTAAACCACAATCAGGGCCACGACCAGGGCGGCCACCGCATCCGCTTCGTGAAAAAAGCCCAATTGGGGCTTCCACTTGCTGAGAGAGACGCAAGCCAATCCCAAGATCACAACGCCCGAGCTCCAAATGTCAGTACTGAAATGCAGCGCATCCGCCTCCAAGGCCTGGCTGTTATGTTTCCTGGCAACGCGGTACAGCATTCGGGAGCGAGAGACATCCACGAGGATGGAAAAAACCATGACCGCAAAAGACCAGACGGTTACTTCAACCTCGACGGTCCTGAAGAAAAGACGGTGGACCGCCTCGTAAATAATCCAGACACAAGTGATCAGCAGAAGGAGGGTTTCAAACAGCGCAGAGAGATTCTCCACCTTGCCGTGTCCGTATAGATGTGATGGGTCAGGCGGTTCAGAGGCGAACTTAACCGCCAGAAAAGTCATGATGGCAGCCACCAGGTCTAACCCGGAATGGGCAGCTTCGGCGAGAATCCCCAAACTACCGGTGAAGACCCCAACGAACACTTTCGTTGCGGTCAAGCCAACGGCCGCCAGGACTGAATTCAAAGCAGCCGCTCGTTTTTCGTGCTCTGGATAAATCTGAGACCCGTTCAATCCCGTTTGATCCTCTCACGTATGATGAACCTGTCCTCCTGCACAGACTCAGTATACACCGTATTCAGTCCGAGTTTTATAGAGGTAAGGACGCCCGGAGAAGACTCCGACAGAACTCAGCTCTCACCCCTATGCTCCATCCGCCACATCACGGCTTTGACTTCGGGGCTCTTGTCCCAGCAACGACGCAGTGCCTCGAGAGCTTCTTTCCATTCCTCCCCGAGGCTTGGGGCAACAGCATAATAGACTTGTGTCCCGTGCCGGCGGTCTCGCAGCACTCCAGCCTTCTTAAGCACGGCCAGGTGGCGGGAGATCTTATGCTGGGGTTCCTTCAAAACAGTGACCATTTCACCAACTCTGAGTTCCCGATCCAGCAGCAAGTTGACGATTAAGGTGCGCAAGGGGTCGGCCAAGGCCTGGTGAATCTGCGTGATCTGAATTAAGCTTATATGCGACATATCACATTTATTATATATACGCGATGTCGCATATTAAAGTAAATATGTGCCAAAACGTTTTTTTGTTGCCAGGAATGGTTTGATAGTTCATGATGACGTCTTGTGGATGAAAAGTCGGATCTCCGAGGGAGAGTTCCGACCACCAATTCATACAGGAGAAAAAGGCTATGATACGGAAAGGACAGAAGATTGACGAACCCAAGGGCAAGCTGGGAGTATTGCTGCCCGGGATGGGCGCCGTGGCCACCACATTTATTGCCGGAGTCGAGGCCGTTAAAAAGGACGATGCCCGGCCCTTTGGTTCCCTGACCCAAATGGGCACAATCCGGCTGGGGAAACGCACCGAGAAGCGCGTCCCTCTGATCAGGGATTTTGTCCCCCTTGCCAATTTGAATGATCTGGTTTTTGGGGGCTGGGATATTCATGGTGAAACTTGCTATGAAACCGCAATTCGTTCCGGGGTTCTCGGCCCTGAAATCCTGGACAAAGTTCAACCTCAACTCGAGAGTCTCAAGCCTTGGAAGGCCGTCTTCGACAAAAAGTACGTAAGCCGTCTGAAGGGCAATCAGGTCAAGAAGGGCAAGAACAAATATGAACTGGCCCTCCAACTGATTGAAGACATCCGTGACTTCAAACGGCAAAACAAGGTGGACCGGTTGGTCATGCTCTGGTGCGGCAGCACGGAACGGTATCTTCAACCCGGGGATGTGCACTCTTCGTTAAGCCGATTCGAGAAGGGTTTGAAGAGCAGCGCGCCGGAAATTGCCCCAAGTATGGTTTATGCCTATGCTGCCCTGTCTATGGGTATTCCGTTTGCCAATGGCGCGCCCAATCTGACTGTAGATGTGCCGGCCATGGTGGAACTGGCACACCAGAACAAGGTTCCGATTTGCGGCAAGGACTTTAAGACCGGTCAGACTTTTATGAAGACATTGATCGCCCCCGGCCTGAAGTCCAGGCTCCTGGGCCTGAGTGGTTGGTTTTCCACTAACATCCTGGGCAACCGCGATGGAGAAGTGCTGGATGAACCCATGAATTTTAAGACCAAGGAAGAATCCAAGCTCTCGGTCCTGGAACATATCCTACAGCCCGAACTCTACCCCGAGTTGTACGGCCATTTTGACCATATGGTCCGCATCAACTACTATCCGCCGCGGGGCGACAACAAAGAGGGCTGGGACAATATCGATATCTTTGGGTGGCTGGGATATCCCATGCAGATCAAGGTGAATTTTCTATGCCGAGACAGTATTCTGGCTGCTCCGCTCTGCCTGGACCTGGTCCTCTTTATGGATCTGGCTCAGCGAGCCACCATGCACGGGATTCAGGAATGGCTCTCTTTCTACTTCAAGAGTCCCCAGTGTGCGCCCCAGCTCTATCCCGAACACGATCTGTTCATCCAACTGATGAAGCTGAAGAATACCCTGCGCTATTTACGCGGGGAAGATCTCATTACTCACCTGGGGTTGGAGTATTACGACTAGGGTAGCCGGGACGAACCTGCTGCGTACTTTGATTGTATGGATGGTAACTTGAGGGGGGAGTTACAGCCGACAGCCAAACGTGGCAGCTCATTAATGGTGGCTACCATAGCCAGTCTACGACGCGACGGTGTGCCACCAACGCATTAATTTCTCGGTCAGGAATATCCCTCCTATCGACTTGATATTTACCCATGAGTTGGTTGTCGGACACAGGAGGTGTGTACAAGGTTAAGGCGACATGAATCCTTGCCCCCACTCCCCGCGCCCCTCTCCCGCGCGTTTGCAGGGAGCCTTGACCCGTCACGGTCGGTGCGCGGGGGAGAGGAACACCTAGTTTGTCTTACTAACCCAGGGCGGCAGTCGCGAATGACTGTAGTCACTCGCGACTTTGCCCTGGGCTACATTCTCTGGCCCTTGCAGGGCCGAAAGCTCCCTATTGACGCGGTGTCTGGACACCCCGTGTGTCCAGCGCGAAAGAAATGGGAGAGGCCCAGGTTATCGAGAGTTGGTCCCCAAGGCCAGGAATCACTCTGTCATCGTCACTTTCTCTGCCCGCTCAAACCGGCCAGCCTCACGCCCTGCCAAGGCCGCTAGAGCCAGCGTCATCATTTCAATGGGAAGAATTTCCAGCAGGGGTAGAATTCGCCGGGGGACTAAGTCCAAAAGAAAGACGCCGCTGGTGGCATCGGGGCCCACCCAGCCTGTCTTCCCCGAGGCGTTCTGAATGTCCCGCCATAAGCGGCGGTTGAGGTCGACAGTCTTCGGATCTCCAGAAAAAATCAACACGAATGTCCCCTTGCTAAGCATCTCCATAGGGCCATGCCTGAAAGCCGCACTGCTCATGCCTTCCGCGTGGAGATGTGTGGATTCCTTGATGATCAGGCCGCCTGTTCCTACGGCAGCGAGCGAACTTCCCCGACCTACGAGGAACAGTTCCTGGGCCTCTTTCAGGATGATCCCCAATTCCTCCGTATGGTTATTCCACTTGTTCAGGTAGCATTCCATCAAAGGTATGGCCGATTCAATCTCCTTGCGTGTCTCGGAGAGATCTTCTCGGCAAAGCAGGTCTCCCAGCCACACCAGTGCCACCAGGGTTGCCACATAGGTCTTGCAGGAAACCGTCGACTCTGGACCGGCATGCGTAAGCACTACGGAGTCTGAACTGAGAGCCAACGAAGACTGCGGAGAATTGGTGACAGCGATGACAGGAGAACGCTGGTTATTGATCTCCAGTAGCCGGACTATCTCGACGCTCTCCCCCGACTGGGAGACGGCGATGAGCAGGGTACGGGGACCTAACAGCTTGGCGTAGTAGTAGTCCAGTTCTGAGGTCTCGATCATAAGTGGAGTCAATCCGCCGGCCGCCAATCGCAAGCTTAACGGGTAGAGCGCATGGAAAGATGAACCCATTCCAGTTAGTACAATTCGGTCATATTCATTGTTCCCGAACTTGCGAACCAAGGCTTTCAGGCTATCCTCAGCCTTGAGCTTATCCAATGTGTCGGCCAAGGACCGCGGCTGTGCCAGAAGATCATGGAAATAGGGACCTTGTATAATAGACAGACCAAGACTCATTTCTTTTCCCTCTCTAATAAGCATAAGGTCGCTTCACCCGGCTGTATCAAGGCTCTTCTCTGAATCAATTCTTCGTAGGAGCCGGTCGCCATTCCGTTCCCTAGGCCAAACAGAACTCCCCATTTGCGACAAGGAACGATGCGACACGTATCCCCGCCATTTTCACGCAACGCGACGTCCCAGAAATCAGGAAGAAACCTCTCAGAATCGTGACGGTTGCCAACATAATATAGGCCGAAAAAGGCGATGGGATGAGATAAGTGTATATTCCCCCTCCTAAGAAATCCTTAGCCTGGAAAGAGGGACATCCCGCCGTCCACTCGAATGACTTGGCCGCTAATAAAACGGCTGGCCTTGCTGGCCAGGAAAGCGACGACATCCGCAACTTCCTGGGGTGATCCATAGCGCGAGAGAGAGACCGACTCCTGGGCCATAGCTGGATCGATCTTGCGTGTGGCAAGGAACCGAGCTGTCATCGTGGGTCCAGGACTGACGGCGTTGACTCGAACTCCATGCGGACGCAACTCAGCCGCCAGGCAACGAGTGAAATGCACGATGGCAGCTTTGATCGTGGAGTAAACCACTTCAGGAGAAGTCCCGTAATGAGCTGCGGCCGAGCCAATATTGATCACAGAACCTTGGTTGCGGGCCACCATGCCCGGACAGACTGCACGGCATAGCAGCAGGGTTCCGATGAGGTTGCGGTCGATGATGGCACGGACATCCCCCATCGGAATCCCCAGGGCCGTGTTGGGTTGGGGTTTGCCACCTTTGGCGGCAATGTCTCCTCCCGCACAGTTCACAAGGACCGTTATCGGACCGAGGGCTCTTTCAACTTGCTCCACCATAGAACGGACCACCGTTTCGTCGGCAATGTCCCCGGTCACCGCCTGAACCTTCCCACCCCGGCGGCTTATCTCCTGAGCCACGGCGTCCAGACTGGCTGCCTCTCCAAATTCAGCCGGTGCCTCCTGAGAGATATCGTGAATCCCTACGGACGCCCCCAACTCTGCGAGTCGTTCTGCCATCGCCTTTCCCAGCCCACGTCCCGAGCCAGTGACGAAGGTTACCTCTCCTGCCAAAGATTTTTCCATGGGCCTCCTCTATTGATAACTTTGGACGAGTACACAACTCTTCCCTGGCCCTTTCAAATTAATCCAAGCGCCTTCAGGTTACTCACACTCCTGTGGAGCTGGCCTATCTCATAATCCACCACCTCTGCGCCGGACGCTCCCGACTCCCAAGGTGTGCGCGAATCGATTGTTTCCGCCAGGTATCGTTTCCGAGCGGCTGCCAGGCAGGGCCCTAGCTCAGCCGCAGCCCGCGGACCATAACCCTGCCACCACGCTGGCTTAAACAGTCGGATGTGCCGGGCATCCAAGGCCCCGATTTCAATCGAAGCTGTCAGGTCCAGGTGGTGTTCACCTAAAATCCGTGCGATCTCGGAAAAGGGGATGCTCCCCTCTCCAATGGCACAGCGGACGAGACGGTAGCCTTCATCAGTCCATTGGGCCCGGTAATCCTTGAGATGTACATGCCGAACCTGGTGGGCTACATTGCGGGCGAAACTCAGAGGTTCTTCGCCAACGGCCAAGGGGTTTCCAGTATCAAAGCAAATTCCAACGTTGGAGCCGGCTTCGCCGGCTAATTCCAGCAACTCCTGACTCCCGAAATCTTGGTGGTTCTCAATCGCCAGGACAATTCCCAGGTCGGCGGCCTGGCGGGACCGCTCGTTAAGAGTCGTGCGAACTGCCTGAACCAACTTATACCACCCAGGTCCAAGTAGCCCTCGATCCCCGCAAAGTACTTCCGTAAGACCAACCCGGATGACTTTCGCTCCCAAAGAGCATGCAGACACGACGGCTTTGTCCAATCCTTCCATTGGCGGTCCCAAACTGACGACCACGATGGTACCCTTCTCCAACAATCGGTTCCTGAGCCTTTCCAGTGCTGAGCGTGACTGAGCAAACAGGTGTTCGGCGTGGATTTCAATGCTCCTGGCACCGATTGATTCAGCCACCGCGACAAATCCGTCCAATCCCAGTGGGTTCGGATTCCGCCTTGGCGTGTCGTTACCTACAAGACCCACGGCGTAAGCAATCCCGTAAGGATTTAGTCCAATTCGCAACATCCGGGCATTCTTCTCATCTCCTGCCTGCCTAAGAGGAAGGCCTGGCAAGCAAAGTAGTCTGCTCACTGCGTTGCCACAATTTACGACCAGAGGGGTAGTGAACTGAATCGTTCTTGAGCCCTGGGGCGGCAACAAGCCGTATTGATAACCTCCTGAATTCGAGGAAGTCAAGGCAATAATAGCCAGGATCATGGTCCTGGGGTTAAACCCTGAGTGGCAGAGAGTCCTTGAGCTTGATTCTCTATTGGAGCGAGCCCAGTATGAAGAAACTAACCCCGAAAAGGAATTGAGCCAGATGCGGGGCGAAGTCGCAGCCAACACTTGAAAACCTATTGACGGAACTGTGATGCAAAACTAGCATGACCGAAGCAGGAAAGGTCCTACCCATGGAGAGCCTATGCAAAGCTTAAGGGTTACCCGATTGGCCAGTTTGATCATCTGCAGCTTCGCCTTTTGCGGCATACTCTGTGCAGATGGGATTATTATATCGCTGAATGGTACTTGGCAAATTGAAGACAGCCAATCCGCCGATAACTTACCGCAAGATTTTAACCACCTAGTCCAGGTACCGGGCCTGGTTCATAATTCTCGCCCCTCCTTTCCAAACGT
>DATKMG010000584.1:0-5792 GCA_035541995.1 Terriglobia bacterium | reverse complement strand
CTCACCCCTTCCCTCTCCCCCAACACCAAAAAGGTGCTGGGGGAGAGGGTGTAAATCGGCGGGAACGCCCACCCAGGGCGGCCGCAGCGGCTCCTGCCGCTGATGGCGCCCTGGGCTACTGTCTGCCGCCCCCAGCGGGGCTCAATAAGGGAGAAGCGGCCTCCTGCCGCTTCACAAATGTCCAATCTCCAGATTCTGGCCTTTCAGGCCAGAGCGTTGGGACGTTGCCTCTGTACGCCCTTTCGATTGCACCCACCACAATCCCACTTGAGCTTGACACCTCCACTGGCACCGTATAATCTTTGCCACCTTGGTGAAGCCATGGGTGACCCAATTGTCGATTTTCTAATTCTGGCTTCTGTCGAGGGACTCGGCTGCCGCGGAGCTCATCGACTGTTGGACCATTTTAAGTCGAGTGACGCAATTTTCGGATCCTCTGTGCACACCCTTTCTCAGCTTGGGATTCAGGAGGTCGTGGCTGAACTTCTGCTTTCTGAGAAACAACGGGCGCAGGCCGAATCACTTTTATCCAGGTGCCAGCAAAACGAAGTGCGAGTTCTCACTTGCCAGGATCCGGCCTACTCCAGACTGCTCAATGAAATCTATGATCCTCCTCTTGTTCTATTTGTCAAAGGGGATCCCGGGTGTCTGAATGCCCCGGCGGTAGCAATTGTTGGGTCGCGCCATGCTACCCCATACGGGATCAATACGGCTGAGCGTTTGGCACGAGACTTAGCCGGGCACGGCATCACAATTTCAAGCGGCTTGGCGCGTGGGATCGATTCAGCTGCCCATCGGGGGGCGCTGGAAGCTAAGGGGAAAACCATCGCCGTGTTGGGAAGCGGTCTGGATCGCATTTACCCCCGCGAGAATACGAAGATGGCCCGTCAGATTGAACAAAATGGGTGTGTGGTTTCTGAATTCCCAATGGGGACAAGCCCTTCACCCCAAAATTTCCCCATCCGCAACCGTATCATCAGCGGGCTCTCGTTGGGGACTTGCCTGGTTGAAGCTGCCGAGTTCAGCGGATCGTTGATTACGGCACGTCTGGCACTTGAACAAAACCGTGAGGTCTTTGCGATTCCTGGCAATATCACCTCCAAGACCAGTTTCGGTCCCAATCTCTGGATTAAGCAAGGCGCCAAGCTGGTCCAGAGCTGGGAAGACATCGTCGAAGAACTGCCTGCTTCAATCCGCCAACAGGTTATGAATTCCTCGAAAAATACTGGATTGGAATCCCAGGCTCCCTTGTTTTCGACTGTTTTGACGGAGTCGGAGAAGTGCGTGTTAGAATTACTTTGCGTTGACGAGGCCACTCACATTGATCGTTTGCTGGACCAATCACGAATGTCCTCGTCTGAACTGCTGGGGGTGCTTTTGGAATTGGAAATAAAGGAGAAGGTCAAGCAACTACCGGGAAAGAACTTCTTAAGGAAATTCTGAATCATATCGATACGGTATACTGAATTTATGGCCAAGTCATTAGTCATTGTCGAGTCACCTGCCAAGGCTAAAACGATTAACAAGTACCTAGGCAGCGAATTCTCCGTGAAAGCCTCACTGGGACACGTTAAGGACCTTCCTAAGAAGGGTCTTGGCGTTGACATAAAGAAAAACTTCGAACCCACTTATCAGATTATTCCCGGCAAAGAAAAGGTGATCCGGGAATTAAGGTCTGCCGCCAAGGGGGTCAATTCCGTTTATATTGCAACCGACCCAGACCGGGAAGGCGAGGCCATTGGTGCTCATCTGGCAGAAGAGTTGAGTTCCAGGCAGCGCAAAATCTTCCGTGTCCTGTTCAATGAGATCACTCCCAAGGCAATTAGAGAGGCTTTTGAGAAACCAGGAACCATTGACGGTCATCTGGTTGAAGCGCAGCAGGCCCGGCGGATTCTGGATCGTCTAGTCGGCTATAAGATCAGTCCGCTGCTATGGGTCAAGGTGCGGAGAGGCACCTCGGCAGGGCGGGTACAGACTGTCGCGCTTCGTCTCGTTGTGGAGCGGGAGCGGGAGATCCGCAGCTTTATCCAAAAAGAGTATTGGACTATCGACGCCAATCTCTCAGCCCATTTACCTCCGGCCTTTGACGCTCGCCTGCAGAAATTCGCCGGGAAAACCTTGGAAATTGTAAATGGTCAACAGGCTGAGCAAATTGTAGAGAGTCTGCGGGATGCGCGGTTCATCGTTGAGAGCATTGAAAAACGGGAAAAGAAGCGCCATCCGGTCCCTCCTTTTATTACCAGCAAGCTCCAACAGGAAGCCTCTCGCAAACTCGGCTTCACTGTCAAGAAGACGATGGCGCTGGCGCAACGGCTTTACGAAGGGATTGAACTGGGAGATGAAGGTAGTGTTGGATTAATTACCTATATGCGGACGGATTCCACGAGAGTCTCTAACGACGCTCTAGAGGGGGTCCGCCAGTACGTTGCATCTACGTATGGGGAGTCTTATCTTCCGGAAAAGCCGATCTTTTATAAGAGCAAGAAGGGCGCCCAAGATGCCCATGAGGCAATCCGACCGACTTCGGTCTCTCGCAAGCCGGACGAAATCAAGCGTCACCTATCTGCGGATGAATATAAGCTTTACAAGCTTATCTGGCAGCGCTTCGTGGCCTCTCAAATGAAGTCCGCGGTGTTCGACCAGACTCTGGTGGAAATTGGGGCAGACAAATATCTCTTCAAAGCCAGCGGCTCCGTGATGAAGTTTGACGGATTCCTGACTGTCTATTCTGAGGGCAAAGACGAGAAAGATGAGGAAGACGAGGAGCTTGAACATCCAATTCCGCCAATGACCAAGGGTGAAATACTGGCGCTCAACCAACTTAAGAAAGAACAACATTTCACCCAACCGCCCCCCCGCTATACTGAGGCCACGCTGGTCAAGGCCTTGGAGGAAAAAGGCATTGGCCGCCCCTCCACTTACGCAACCATCCTGACAACCATCCAGGAACGGGAGTATGTCCTTAAACAGGACGGGAAATTCTCTCCCATGGAGTTGGGTTTTATCGTTAATGACCTTCTAGTCGAGAATTTTGCGGACATATTTGAGGTTGAGTACACCGCCCGGATGGAAGAGGAACTGGATGAGATTGAAGATGGAAAGTTGGCCTGGACTGAGGCTTTAGACGAGTTCTACAAGAAGTTCGAAGTCGACTTGAAGCAAGCCCAGAAGCATATGACCGATGTCAAGAAGATGGAGGAACCCACCGACGAGAAGTGCGAAAAATGTGGAAGTGGCATGGTCATCAAATGGGGTCGCCATGGAAGGTTCCTCGCCTGCTCCGCTTACCCGGAGTGCAAGAACACCCGCGAGATTGCCCGCGATAACGGAGCGGCTCCAGAGGGGACGGTTGAGGTTGAACAAATTGAAGAGATCTGTGAGAACTGTGGGAAGCCGATGACTCTAAAACGAGGACGCTTTGGCCAGTTTTTAGCCTGTACTGGTTATCCGGAGTGCAAAACCACGAAGAGGCTGTCCGCTTCAGCAGCCGGCAAGGCTCATGTGCCCGATATTCCTTTAAACGAGGCGTGCCCGGAATGCGGCAAGAACCTGGTCATCAAGCACGGACGTTATGGAGAGTTCACAGCCTGCGGGAATTACCCCGAGTGCAAGTACGTCAGAAAGAAAACTCTGGGCATAGCTTGTCCTCAGCCCAACTGCAAAGGCGAATTGGTGGAGCGGAAATCTCGTCGCGGCAAGTTCTTCTATGGATGTAACCAGTATCCGAAGTGCCAATTCACCCTTTGGAACAAACCCGTCAGTACGCCCTGCCCCAAATGTGGGGCAGGTTTTGTGGTTGAGAAAATCACGAAGAGACAGGGAACAATTCATTACTGCAATTCGGAGTCTTGCGACTACAAAGAAGTTATGGAGATGGTCCCTGAGACCCAATCCGTATAAGGGATCCCCGCTCCCCTCAGGTTCTTCAAAGAAGCCATCCCTCATATCCTGCACGAGACTTACTCGCTGCTATTCCATGTGCTCTGCGGCCTAAGGAATACAACACTCGATGCCGACGGAATCGATCATTATCATTGGCGGGGGACTGGCGGGTTCGGAAGCTGCCTGGCAAATAGCCCGACTGGGATTGAAAGTCCGTCTCTTCGAGATGCGTCCGGATAGGATGACACCGGCTCACAAAACCGGCCATCTGGCGGAAATAGTCTGCAGCAATTCCTTCAAATCAGAGCGGGAATTCACAGCTCCCTGGCTCCTCAAGCAGGAACTTATCCAGCTCGATTCCCTGCTGATCCGACTGGCATACGAAAATCGAGTGCCCAGTGGTGCATCCTTATCTGTTGATCGTGCATACTTTGCAGCTGAGGTAACTGAGGCGCTGGAGAAATGCCCCGGAATCGAGATCTGCCGCGAAGAGGTAACGACTATCCCTCAGAACAACATCTGCATCATCGCCACTGGGCCATTGACCTCTGAAAAGTTGTCGCAGTCGATCAGGACCTTTGCAGGTGAAGAGCACCTCTATTTTTACGACGCCATCAGCCCTGTTGTGGACGCCGAAACCATCGATATGGCGAGAGTCTTTCGGGCTTCCCGCTACGACAAAGCCGGGGCAGACTACCTCAATTGCCCCATGACCAAGGATGAATACCTGGCGTTCTATGATGCTTTGATACACGCCGAGTCGGTCCCGTTGCATGAGTGCGAGAAAGCCATGTATTTTGAGTCATGCCTTCCCATTGAGGAGATGGCCCGTCGCGGGCTGGACACACTGCGGTTTGGCCCTATGAAGCCAGTCGGACTAATGGATCCACGTTCAAAAAAGATGCCTTATGCTGCAGTGCAGCTTCGACAGGAGACTCTCAAAGCTGACAGCTACAACCTGGTTGGTTTACAGAACCACCTTCGCTTTGGCGAACAGGAGCGCGTGTTCCGATTGATTCCTGGGCTGGAGCAAGCATTGTTCTTGCGCTTGGGGCAAATTCACCGCAACACATATGTTAATTCGCCACGATTGCTGATGCCTACCCTGCAAACCAGGAAGAATCTGCGCGTTTTCTTTGCAGGCCAGATATCCGGGGTGGAAGGGTATGTAGAGTGCATTGCCACCGGGTTGGTTGCAGGAATCAACGCCAGCCGACTGGCTATGGGACTGGGACCTGTGTTCCCACCAAGACGCACAGCCATTGGCTCCTTGCTCCATTATCTGGCCAATGCCGATCCAGACAATTTCCAGCCGGAAAACATCAACTTTGGGATTATGCCGCCACTCGAATTCGATACAATAAACCAGAGAAAGCTGGCAAAGATGGACAGGCATCGGTTGCAGGTTCAGCAAGCTCTGGCGGGAATGGCCGCCTTCTCAGTTGCCGTGCACTCTGGCATGGTCGGGTATGACATTAAGCCGAATGATCATTAACCTAAACGGCAAAATGGTGCCCAGGGAGGAAGCCAGGATTTCTGTGCTCGATCATGGTTTACTCTACGGAGCGAGTGTCTATGAGACCCTACGAACCTATGGGGGAAAACCATTCCTGCTTGACGCCCACCTCGCCCGACTCAGGGAGTCTGCCCGGGGCATTTGTCTCAGCTTGCCTTTTTCCGATTCACAGCTCAAGGAAGAGGTCCGGAAAACCTTGGGAGCTAGTAATAACCCGGAATCTGCCTTGCGGATTATAGTCACCTGCGGTGAAGGTGATCTGGGTTATGATCCAGCGCTCTGTGCCTCGCCTTCTCTGATCCTCCTGGCTTACCCTTTGGTTCCTCCTCCAAGTGAGGTCTATGAGAGAGGGGTTGCCGTGTCGCTCGTATCGATACGAAGGAATCTGACCGAG
>DATKMG010000583.1:0-10942 GCA_035541995.1 Terriglobia bacterium | reverse complement strand
ACTCCTATCGATTTTGGAGTTTGAAACCCATAGTCAGTTCCAGTCCATAAATTGCATTTACCGCAGAAAGTCGTCATTCCCGCCCCGTATCAATTACAGGGTAAACTCCAGCGGGAATCCTGTCTTTTTCCTTTCCTGCCTTCATTCAACGACGATTCGCGACGATCTTGATAAGCGCCCACTCTGCAACTCAAGGTTGGCAGCACTGACCCTTTGGTCGAAAATAGCGCGCAGAAGGTTGGTTTTGGCTGCCACCAGAGCGACTTCAGCCCTCAACAGGTCGGTCACATTGGTGAGTCCGGCCTCATAACGATTCCGAATGATGCGAAGGCTTTCTTCGGCCTGCGCGTTAGACTGCTGGTTGACCTCAATCCGTTGCTGTGCCGTTTCCAAATCCAAGTAAGCTTCTTGGACCTGCAGGCGGATGACCTGCGCCAGATAATCTCGCATGGTTGCAGCCCTCTGCTGTTGGATGTGGCTCTCGGCCAGCTTGACCTGATCGGCCTTGCCGTTGAAGAGGTTGAGGTGAACGTTGATGCCATAAATGTAGTTATTCCCGGCTCCAGGGGTGAATGTAGCTTGATCCGTCTCCCATTGCCCAAAGGCACTGACCACGGGCCAGAAATCCGACTTGGCCGCTTTGATGGCAGTTTCCCCGGATTGAGCGGCCAATTCTGCTTGCTTGAAGTCAGGCCGCTGTTGCAGGGCCGTCTTTTGATAGCTCGCCAAGTCCAAAGGGTCCGGCACGAAAGGCTTCAGCGTCAGGGCCAGTTCAAAAGGCTGATCCAGCGCTAATCCCATCTCAAAATTCAAATTGGAGTAAGCCAGCTTCATATTGTTGCGAGCTTTGACCAACTCCTCGGCCTGCGCGGCTTTGTGAACTTGTACGCTCAATAAGTCCGATTCCACGACCAGCCCGGCCTGAAAGAGGGCTTCCGCCTTGGTCTGGTCAGCTTCCGCGCTTCTCACTGCCTCTTCCGCCAGCTTGACAAACTCCTGGGCCAGAAGTGCGTCCTGGTAAGCTTTAACAACCCGATTGACAAGATCGGACTGTGTTTTATCCAATTCCTTTTCAAATCCCTGCTTGTTGAGCCTAGACAAGGCAACATGATTGCGCGTCCGCCAGAAGTCAAATAGATTCATCGAACCCGAAAACCGGCTTTGAAAATTGTTGAGCGGGGCAGGTTTGTTCAGGCTGGGAATATCGAAGTTCTCCATGGTAAACCGGTTCTGGGTCAGCAAGCCTCCAAACACGAAAACCGGATTGTCCCCTCTGGCAATCGAATAGTCGTAGTTGAGTTTGGGCCAGTAGCTTGAATTTGCTTCCTGGGTCCTGGTGTTGGCGGCTTCAAGGCTGTAGCGGGCCGACTTCACCAAAAGATTGGAGTCCAGGGCCAGTGCGACAGCTTTCTCCAGAGTCAACAATTCTTTCTGCGATTGCCCGAATAGGCTCAAAGAAAACAGTGGCGACATTGTCACAAGAAGAATTCGCGTGTAGAAGGTTGAGCTGTTGAACATGGATGATTTCATCAGTTCCTCTGGCTAAGAGTTGATTTTCACTGTTTTAGCCCGCGAAGAGTGGAAGTCCGTTTAATCCCTGCCGGCGCCGGTCGGGATTTTCGATAATACCGAGATAGCAGCATTCTTCGAAAAGGACCGAAGCGCTGATTAATTCAGCGCTTCTTCCAGGGAATCCTTCCTTCTTCCAATTGGAATAAGCATCGGGACGTTTTGCCTGTATTGCTCGTATGAGCTGCCGTGCTCGCCCACCAAGTCACGTTCTTCCCACTGTATGGCTATCAGGATATAGGCGGTGGTCGCTATGGCGAATACGAGGTGCGCAACAGTCATGGTCGGCGTCGCCCAGAAGGTGCATAACCAGCCTAAATACAGGGGATGCCTGACGAGTCGGTAGAGGCCGGGTGTCTTGAACTCCAACCGGGTGTATTCCCTGCCCAATAGGTAAAGCGTTACCTGTCTCATTCCAAATAGGTCAAAGTGATTGATCAGGAAGGTGGCCGAAAGGACCAGTAGCCAACCAAAAGCGAAGAGTGACAACAACAGAGTCCGACCAGCGGGGCCCTGTATGCTCCAGACCACACCCCCCATAGGACGCCACTGCCAGAACAAGAGGATCAAGGCGAGACTCGAGAACAACACATAGGTGCTGCGCTCAGCCTCCTTGGGGATGATCGTCGTCCACAATTGCTTGAAGGAAGGTCGCGCCATGACGCTGTGCTGGACTGCAAAAATTCCAAGCAATAAGACATTGACCATCAATGCCTGTGGCCATGGTTCCCCGGGAGTGGAGTCGATTGACCTGGGGACAAACAGGTTCCCTACAAAACCCACAGCATAGAGGAATGTCCCTCCGAACATCGCGTAACAGATCAGCCCATAAACAAACACCGCAACGCGGCGCGCCATGTGGCTCTCTTTTTTCTGACCCGACTGGGGTGACACGGGAGCATAATTGGACAATCCACTATCCGTTGACTCGTTTTGACGATTCGGCACGAAAACATTGCCTCTGCCTCGAATTGGAGGATTCGAGGATAGAATCCGGACTTTGCCAATTTGTGGCTTATTTGGAATTGATTTATTGGGGTCCTTGAATTGACCAGCATTCGTCCCGGTGAAATCGACTTGTCGTACGGTTGGTTGCATGTGACATTCTCCTTTTCCATTGTTGTTTAACAAGAGGAACAGCCATTGATCGGCCAAGCGGCACAGCTTTCCCAGATCCTCTCTTGGCCCAATCTGCGCCGGTCTTGAACTTTCACATCGGTTTGAATTCTCTGAATTCATTCTCATTCCTCCCAACATGCCGGCGGTAAAGCAGGGAGCATGCCAATGTCTGGAAAAACCTATTCGTGAACCAGGATAGGTACTTAGGGAGTTTGACAGAAGGGCGGGAACCACGAGATTTCATAAATTGCGAAATCTCATGAGCAAAACTCACGAGTTTGGATGGCCGTGAGAAGGCAACCAGAAACGGTCAAGAGGAGAGGCTCTATTCTCGAGGGCGTCGGATGCCGAGAGCCTTCATCCGGGAGGTCAAAGTGGAAGGATTCATTTTAAGCATACGAGCGGCACCGTTTTCTCCCGCTACTTTCCAGTCACAGGATTCCAGAGCCTGAATCATATTATGCCGTTCCAATTCTTCCAGTTCTTCAATCGTTCGGATCTTGGGATTCAGGCCGGCCTTCGATCCTTCGGCCTCGACCGACTGGATCGGAGTTGTTTCCGGAAGGGCATGATCCAAATCAAGGCGTCCATCTTGAGCGGTGATGACGGCTCGCTCGATGACATTTTCCAACTCCCGCACATTACCAGGCCAATTGTAGGACTGTAACCGGCGAATAGAATCGGGCGAAATCGGCTGCAGCACTCGCCCCATCTTTTTGGCAAACTTCACCATAAAAGCCGATGCCAGTAATACAACATCGTTGCCCCGATGACGCAACGGGGGAACATGGATTGGAAATACATTGAGGCGGTAATACAAATCTTCCCGAAAGCTTCCTGCTTGCAGAGCCTGCTGCAGGTTGCGGTTCGTTGCCGCCAAGACGCGCACATCGACCTTTCTGGTGTGAGAACTGCCGACTGGTTCGAATTCCCCTTCCTGCAGTACCCTGAGTAGCTTGGCTTGAAGGTCAAAGGGGATCTCCCCCACCTCGTCCAAAAAGAGAGTGCCGCTGTCAGCAAGAGCAAAGCGTCCTTCGCGCTTTGAGGTTGCGCCGGTAAAGGCCCCCTTCTCATGTCCAAAAAACTCACTCTCAATCAGCGTTGACGGGATGGCGGCGCAGTTCACTTTGACAAATGGTTTCTCCCGCCTTCTGCTGGCGGCATGAATCGCCCGTGCGACGAGTTCCTTTCCCGTTCCAGTCTCGCCCGAGATGAGCACCATTGCATCGGTCTCTGCCACTTGCTGCACATTTCGCAATACTTGCAGCAACGAATCACTTTGCCCGAGGATCTGGTCAAAATTGTGCAAAGCTTTTATTTCTTCCCTGAGATACTCGGCTTCGACCGTCAGTGAATGAATCTTTTGCTCGGCTTCGAGCCGTTCGTTTACGTTCCTGAGGATTAACGCGTAGAAGGCCTTCCGTTGTACCTCAAACCGTGAGAGTGAGGCTTCAGCAGGAAATGCTTTCCCACCTGGACAGACCGCCTCGAGACCGCCTGCAATCCACAGATACTGTTCACCCTGTGGACGTGCCTCCAGCTCCCGAATCAGTCGGCTAAGTTTGTCAACGCCATCACTAGAAAGGAAACTCTGAAAGTTCTGGCCCACGAGTTGGCCTGTTGAACAGCGAAAGACCTTTTCGGCAGCCGGGTTCACATGAGTGACTTGAAGATCGTGGTCCAATTCGAGAATGGCATCTAGAGCGTTGTCTATTAGACGGCCAAGTTTTTCCTCCCGCTCGCGAACTTCTGCTTCTGCGCGTAACCGCTGCAGCTCCGCGGCAGCCCGGGTGGCAAAAATCTGAAATATTGCCAGACTGCGCGGGGTCTCAGGCATCGGGCGTCTATCAAGTACAGCCAGATGCCCGAGAACGCTTCCATTCACACTCTGCAGTGGGACCCCCATGTAGCTGACAGCTCCCACTGCCTTGATATCAGGATAGTCAGGATAGAAGTCCAGAACTTTATCCGGATAATGAACAAACCGGGCTCCGGTCACAACTACTTCACACGGTGTACCGTCTATGGCATTCTCCCAATTCTCCAACCATTCATCGCCCATTCGAAAGGCAAGTGCCTTCAACTTTCTTTTTTCCGGGAGGTACTCGGTTACCCAGGCACCATAGGTTCCCAAGGCCTTGGCCAGGTTTTCCACGAGCGCATAGAAGAATCGTCTGCCAGTTTCGATCGCCGTACCTTCCAAGATCGTGCGCAAAGCCGCATCCTCATCCAACTTGCGAAATGGAACCACCCCAACTCTCGCCTTTTGAACTTCCTGCATTACCTCTTCTCCTTTATAGTTCTAGCTTGCGATGACTGGCGAAAAAGCCAGTCAAAAGATACTTTGGTTCTAAAGTTCGAACCCCCAGATGGCTGCGATGGCTTGAGCTTTGCGTTTTAAGCACAGCAAGACTTCAGTATCTCTCCCCAGGGCTTCCGAAAACAATTTGATTGTCACGCCTTACCGGTGTTTGTGTCGTAATACTAATACAAATTGCCCATCACTCCTGCCGCCTAACGCTCGCCCTCAGGCGTCGCCGGTCACCACCTGAGAGGGCCGCATGAGACCAGCCGACCCTGCAAATGCAAGGTTGAAACGAGCTAATTCCCGGCATTCGCCTGCAGCGAGCCGGTTACGTGCTCACAATGCTACGGGCACTAGCCGCTTGCTTCGGTGCGATGTTCGGGTTCAGGTGAAAGAAATTGGTTGGGTCGTATTTGCTCTTCACAGCCACCAGCCGTTGATAGTTGTTTCCGAAAGCCGCCCGCACCCCGCTTTCCCCCGAATCAGTTAGAAGGTTAAGGTACATCCTACCACCGGAGAACGGTTCCAGAGCTTTATGGAGGCTCTGGCCCCACATGATCGCTGCTTCGCCTGTCGCGGGGCGTTCCTCAAACGCGTCGAGGAAGAGGCTATATCCAGGCTGGCGAAGACTGAAGGCCATCGCTGACTCCGGGACGCGACATACCTCCCCGTGCATACAGTGCCCCAACTCTACCGACCAAATCGGTGACGGTGGTTTTTCGCAGTGAGCAGTTACCGCCTCGATGGCATTGTCATTGAGACGTGTGATGAACCCCGTCTTGGAATAGCCGGAGTACCTGTCTGTAGCATGTTTGAGGACCGGCGTCAGGTCGCATTGGGACTGCGCCTCCAGATAAGACATTGGCCCAATTGTGTCAACGGCCGATGCACGAAAGGACCGCAACGGCCGGAGAGTCTTTTCCGCTGCGGAGAGTTCGCCACCGCAGCAAACGTTAATGACCACCGCAGGCTCCTGCGCATCCGGGGCATACACCATCCCTCCACTGCCAATGTCCACTATGGCATCGAGCTCGTCCGGCGCAGCCAGCATATACTCGGCGATAAATCGAAGGACGGGCTTCAATTGCGACGTCGGATATCGCAGCGTCCCGCTGAGGACAGTACTGACGGGATGCAGTCGATACTCGAACGAGGCAACGATACCGAAGTTCCCACCGCCACCCCGGATCCCCCAGAAGAGATCGGCGTTCTCAGTCATGCTGGAGGTGAGCACCTGCCCGTTGGCGGTGATAACCTCTGCGGAGAGCAAGTTGTCGCACAGCGCACCGTATTTCCCCGTGAGCCGGCCTAATCCGCCGCCAAGGGTAAGGCCGGAGAGGCCGACCGACGGACATTCTCCCAGAACGGTGGCAAGGCCTTGGGCACAGGTTGCGCGGTCGAATTCGCCAGCCAAAACGCCGGCCTCAGCTCGGGCAACTCGTTTGGCGCTATCGACCGTGACCTTCTTCATTTTGCCCAAGTTAAGCAGCATCCCGCCTTCACAGGTGGAGCCGAACCCGTGCCCGCCACCCCGCACAGCAACCAGCAGGTCATGGTCCCGGGCGAACTTGACAGCGGTCACGATGTCTTGAGTCTCGGCAGGACGAACGACAAAGCCCGGGCGTTTCGGAATCGCACCCGTCCAATCCCGGCAGGCAGCTTCGTAACCTTTGTCTTCGGGTAACAACACTTCTCCACGCAACCGAGAAGCGAGTCTTCGGATCGAACTCTTCTCCGTCGAGGGTAGCCCGGTGGTAGCTCCCCGAACGGTTCTCCGGGATGCCGACAGTACTGCGCCGGCCAGCGTGCCACGCTTCAGAAACTCTCTGCGATTGATTCCGAATCCCATCGCTCACTCCCTTCCAGGTTGATATATCGCGTTGCCGACGCCTGACACCTCGGCTCTACGCCGGCGCGAATCGGCATCTGCTCCAACCTATTGTGCTTCAAGGGCCGTTATCAACTCCTCCGAGGATGACACCCAGCCCAGTCTGGTTTGGATGACCAACAGGGACGCCTCGTGGTTACTTCTTGGCAAACCATTTCCAACCGGCTCGCCTGTACAATCCGCTAACACCACACATGAATAGTCTCTGAACATCGCGTCTCTGACCGTTGATTCCACGCAGACACTCGTTGTACATCCAGTGACGATGAGGTATCTGGTCCCTTTCTTCTTGAGCGTGGCATCCAATTCGGTTTCATAGAAGCCGCTGTATCGGTGCTTGTAGATGATGACATCGTCGGCCTGCGGCTTGAGTTCAGGAACGATCTCTGTGTTCCAGGTGTCGCGAATCAGGATTCGGCTCTCCGTACCGTCAGGGGCACGCACAGGCTCTCCGACGCCGGCACGTAGGTGCCCCGCCCGATTAGGAGAGTCGGAAGCGCCTAGGTCCGAGAGATCAGGACGAAAACCCATCTTGAGATAGATAATCCTGATGCCCGTCTTGCGGGCCGCGGCCAGCACTTTTGCAGTGGGTCCAACGGCCCTTTGAATTATCGATAAGTCAATTCCCATTCGGTCGAACATGCCGCCCTTTGAACCGAAGTCGTTCTGCATGTCCACGACGATGACCGCGGTCTTTGCCGTATCGATCGCAATGGGTTCGGGCTTTGCGTCGATGCTGACAATCCGGCTCTTCGTCGCACTCGGCTTGTCATCGCCTGCAAGTATGTCTGTGCCGAATAAAGAGATCGCGGCCAATCCGTTCAAGACAAAGCCGCGGCGGTGTAGGTTTGTTTCTCTTCGCATGGAAAGCCTCCTCCAGCTCTAATATCATCCCGGGGTTATCTGGATCAGCCACCTGAATAGATAGCGTGACGAAAAGGCGAAGCCCCAAACGACTCGCGCTGAACCACGGCACGATCCATCGACAGGTGTCAGTACCGTCAGCTCCAGTGCACAGTTAGGCGGCCTGAATGCGCACTCCTTCCACACGCTGTGCAGAATTTGCCCCCACGCGAGATACTGCTCCTCGTTCCACATGATCACAGCGTAGCGCAACGATCCGGGCACGCCGCTTCGTAGAAGCTCTGAAACCGGGGACTGAAGGAAATGACCGCGCTCGTCCTCTGAGAAGACGCCACACGTTGCAAGCATTCGCAACAGTCTCCGCAGTGCTGAAGCATCGGCGCCAACCTCTTTAGCTAACTCGTCGGCCCGGTAAGGCCCCGCAGCGATCAGATCGGCCAGGCCGAGCTTGGCCGCCACGTACACGGCCTGTGACACCATGTAACCGGTAGCCAATCGGATAAGCGCTACCGGGGCTAGAGGGACAGTTGCTTGATCAGGTTGTGTTGTCACAGACATGTCGGAACCTCGCATCGGTTTACGTCGTCAGGTTTTGGCTGATGGTTTCTGGCCCGCCTGACAACTCGTTTATTCCGTCTTTCCCAAGCCGCTTCCTTTGAGCGCCGTGTTGAACCTGTTCACTGGTTATGGGTGCTCATATCCATCGGGGAGGCAAGGGAACCTCGCGTCGCAGCCGTGCCGGTTGCCAGCAAACCAATCTTCTATGCCGATTTAGCTGAGGTTTTGCACTACTTTACCCATTTTTTTTGCGAAGTCAATCCATTAAATGGGATTCGGGGCTGGCTCCAGTATTACGGGCGGTATTACCGCTCGGCGCTTTATCCGCCGATGCGACAACTGGATGATCGATCGGACGACCGCGACACCGCAGGTCTTCTTCAAGCCCGGCGGGCTGGCCGCCGCCGGGGCCCTGCATCGCAAAAATTATAAGTTGGAGATCGCCGGATACAAACTCGATCGAGTACTGGATTTAGACATGGTGCCGCCGACGGTGGAGGTGCGTTACAACGGCGACATGGCTTTGCTGGCTCTCTGGGTGCTGAACACCAGGATGCTGAAGCAGCTCAACGAAGAGAACGTGCGCGCTCCCGATCCTGTAAAGTGGAACTACCAGCTCCACCGTGCGCACGCGTTCGAAGACCTGGTGGCCAACCTCGACGAAAATGAAGGCAGCCCGATCGTCGATCCACAGTGGAACCTCATCGTGCTCGATCATTCGCTCGCTTTCACCAACACGCTGGCACAGCCGTACGCGATCGGCAAGAAACTGAACCAGATCGATCGGTCGTTTTAGCCAGGCCCATTGGAAAGGCTTCGGACGATCTCATCGACGAAGTCTTGTCGATACTTGATGCCTGTATTTATTGAAGCCCGAACGAGCTGGTAAGGTGGTACCATCCCCCCCCACCTGCTGAATCCTTACCGGTCGGGCCATGGCGGTTCCTGCTCTCGATAAGGATCTCCGCAATGACCTTGAAAACCGTAACACAGAAAATCGAGATCTGATCCTTCTCAAAATCGTAGCCCGGGCGAAGCCACACTTTGGACGGCGAGCATTTGTAGACTTCCTCAATGGGGAATTCCTAAGAAATCTCGGCAGGATCGACTATAATCGTCACACACTGCCCCAGATCTCTCTGAAAGAGGAACGAAATGCGCAGGGAATTTCTTCAAGAGGCGAGAAGCCTGGCTGACCACATGCGCCAAAAGGACCAAAGGCTGTACGAGGAACAGAAAGAACTCGAACGACGACTCAATCAAATCAAGTCCGAGCGCAAACTCCTTACTGAAGTGGAAATGCGCCTCATAAAGTATGCGTCTGGCCCCGATAATTGCCCGGTCTGCTACATGTCGCAAGGGGTATCCAACGCACTCAAGCTAGTATCCTCTGAGGACCAATTTGATAATTATCAATGTCCGCAATGCACGTACCTCGTCAAGGTTGAGCGCTGACAACCAAACAACCCTTTTGAAAATGGCCGCAAGCTGTGAAAGTCCGATGGTATCATCGACGGATGACTGATTAGAACCCCAAAGCATTGGGAGGGGTCGTTTCATGGAATGGAGAAGCGACCTTTCGGCCTCTTCATTGCTACAGGCCCTTCGCCTCATTCCCGGTTCCAGAACTTCAACACAGAAAAACGAGATCTGACCCTAAGAGCTCGTCCAGAACAGCAATCCGAAACTGAGAAACCGGGCTCTCCAGAAATACATTTTCATGCTTGGCTCATAGTCGCGATCCGCTGCTTCCAAGGCTCCTCCCGAAACAACAAGTCCGGTCCTTATCCTTCCAGGTGCGACCGACTATACTCGATGATTCATTTCTAATTTAAACCGTCGGCCAAAGAAAACAAACCCTCAAGGAAAACAGAAAGGGCCTCCCGTCAGGCTGGTCACCGGAAAGCGCAGTTTTGTAGCGCAGACCCTGTATTGTGGGTCTGCGGCCTTTGAATCGCATGCGATGGCCTCTCCTCCGGGGTTCAAAGCCGCGGAGTCAAAAGCTGACTCCGCGCTATAGGTCTCGGGCACTTGCCGGTTTACCAATCCAGGCGGACACCGACCTGGCCTACACGGTTGCCGGAGTTTTCCTGGCTCTGCACGGAGGTGATCTGGCCGAATCCGGGCTGGTCGACAAATAGTGCGCAAAGGGCCGCGCAACGGTGCCTGTCTTTAGAATTTAAGTATTTTGCAGGAGGAGTTCAATTGATTTGTCCTTGAGCCGAAGACTTTGCCCGTTTCTTTCCGTAAGGTATCGATTTGACAAGGTGACCACTGATGGCGGTGACATGAAGAAAACGTGCTATCTCCAACACTGGATAACACAAGACACAGGTAGACACTTGATCTCTACGGAACCCACGGGCCTAGGCAAGTTCATGGAGCGGTTCTGCAAATACTTAAATTCTAAAGACAGGCACTCGTTTTCTCCACAAGAGCCCTTTTCTCTTTTCAGCCTATTGGTGAATCTCTTTGTCCGCTCGGTGACCGCTCCCCACCTGGTCGTGAGCGCTATCGCCTGTTAGCGTCCATTGAGATGTTCCAAGCGTACGCGCCGTGCTGCATGGATCGCTGCCAGCCAGAATATCATCAATGCGGCGGCAAATAGTTCAGGCCGGTGCTTGGCATAAAACAATCGA
>DATKMG010000582.1:0-5388 GCA_035541995.1 Terriglobia bacterium | reverse complement strand
GTGGGCCAGGAATTTCGAAGTCCTGGTTATAATCCGCCGGTAAAGGGGATGAGGAACGCGCCTTTCCACCGAGACCACGATCGTCTTCTGCATCTTGTTACTGGTGACCACCCCGACCTTGGTGTTTCTTCTCCCCGCCTGTGGTCCGGCGGCACTGACTGGGGGTTTTTCGCTGTCCATGGTTCAGTATTTTCTCCTGCGCATTGAACTATTTCGTTCCAGCCGAGGCAGCCTTCAGTTGACGCTCTCGCTGGATGGTCTTAATACGGGCAATGTCCTTTTTGAGAGTGCGCAACTTGGCCAACCCTTCAGTCTGGCCCGTTGCCATTTGGAAACGGAGTCGGAAGACTTGCTCGGAGAATTCCCGCAGTTGGTTGTTCAGCTCTTCTTCAGACGAATCCCGGATTTTATCTATTTTCATTGGCTTATTCCTGACCCATTCGAGAAACAAACTTAGTCTGGATGGGGAGTTTCTTGGCAGCCAAGCGCATGGCTTCACGGGCTACCTCTTCCTTGACACCTTCCATCTCAAAAATCACTTTGCCGGGACGGACAACGGCCACCCAGAACTCGGGTGCACCTTTTCCTTTTCCCATGCGCGTCTCAGCTGGCTTCTTAGTCACGGGCTTGTCCGGGAAAAGACGAACCCAGACCTTGCCGCCACGCTTGACAAACCGGGTCATGGCAATTCGGCTGGCTTCGATTTGCCGATCAGAGATCCACCCTGGCTCCAACACTTTCAAGCCAAACTCTCCGAAGGCAATGTCAGAACCCCGCCAGGCTTTCCCTTTCATGCGGCCGCGCTGCTGTTTGCGGTATTTAACCTTCTTGGGCATCAGCATAGTTCGAGACTCTCCAGCAAGTTAAGACTCAATACGCCGCCTCTTTTGGGCTGCTCCCAAAACCAGCGTAGGCGCAAAATCAAAGCGTCGGTGTGCGAGAAACCAAGCTCTTCTTTGCGGCAGGAAAGACTTCGCCTTTATAGATCCATACCTTGACGCCAATGACGCCATAGGTCGTCATGGCCTCCGCAAAGCCATAGTCGATGTCGGCACGCAACGTGTGCAGAGGCAATCGCCCCTGCAGGTACCACTCTGTACGAGCGATTTCTGCTCCGTTCAGTCTCCCTGCACAACACACCTTAATGCCTTTAGCATTCACCTTTAGCGCACTATCGACGGCCTTCCGCATGGCACGGCGAAATGCAATTCGCTTCTCCAGTTGTAGCGCGATGGATTCAGCTACCAACTGCGCCTCCAATTCAGGCCGGTGGATTTCATTGATATTGATGAAGACTTCCCGGTTCGTGCGCTTTTGTAAATCTGCCTTGAGTTTGTCAATTTCCGATCCCTTGCGACCAATGATGATACCCGGTCTGGAGGTGTGGATCGTGATCCTGATCTTGTTCCCCGGGCGCTCGATTTCTATGGCAGACACACCTGCATGACCCAATTGTCTTTTCAATTCCGATTTCAACTTCAAGTCTTCATGCAAAAGAGTGCTGTAATCCTTCTTGGCGTACCAGCGTGACAACCAGGTCTTGTTGTAGCCTAAGCGAAGTCCGTAGGGGTGCACTTTCTGTCCCAAGCGATTCCTCCCTTATTTGTGCGTAACGTGGATCGTGATATGGCTCATCCGTCGCTGAATGCGATAGGCCCGTCCCATGGGAGCAGGGCGCAGTCGTTTCATGCGGGGTCCTTCATTCACCCAAGCCTTGTTAATGAAAAGGCTATCGACATCAGTCCCTTCTTCCTTCTGTTCCGCGTTGGCGATGGCGGATTTCAAAACCTTCTCGACCTCTTTGGAGGCTCGCTTCTTGGTAAACCGGAGGATAGCCAAGGCTTCCGATACATTCTTCCCCCGGATCAAGTCCACCACCAGTCTGGCCTTCTGGGGCGACCCTCGTACGTATTTGGCTGTGGCGTTCGCTTCCATGGATTTCTTCCCTGTGCCTCAAATTAGGTTAGGGTTTTGGAGCCGGAGTAGCTGCCTTCTCCGCGACCCTTGAGCTATGTCCCTTAAAAATCCGGGTAGGTGAAAACTCACCCAGCTTGTGCCCGACCATGTTTTCCGTAATGTAAACGGGGATAAACTTCTTCCCATTATGAACCGCCAACGTATGGCCCACCATCTCAGGGATTATCGTGGATCTGCGGGACCAGGTCTTGAGCACCTTCTTATCGAAGCGCTTGTTCATGTCTTCGATGGCCTTCAAGAGCGCAGAATCCACGAAGGCCCCTTTCTTGACTGATCTCGACATGATCTTCTCCTCTAGATTTCTCTGGCTTGCTTCTTCCGCTTGATGATGAAGCGGTCGGTTCTCTTGCTGTTACGAGTCTTAAACCCTCGGGTCGGTTGGCCCCAGGGGGTGACTGGATGCCGCCCACCCGAGGTTTTTCCTTCCCCTCCGCCGTGAGGATGATCTACTGGGTTCATGGCTACTCCACGAACCGAAGGCCTTTTCCCGATCCATCGGCTTCGGCCTGCCTTTCCGACGCTGACGTTGGAATGGTCCACATTTCCGACCTGGCCAATGGTAGCCAGGCATTCAATATGGACTTGGCGCACTTCACCGGAAGGCAAACGAACCTGAGCGTACTCCCCTTCCTTGGCCACCAGTTGGGCAGCGCCTCCCGCAGAACGAACCATCTGGGCCCCCTTGCCTTTCCGCAGTTCGATATTGTGAATGGTTGTCCCAACCGGGATGTTCTTTAAGGGCAGGGCATTGCCCACCAGGATATCAGCGTCAGGTCCGGAAACCACCGTGGAACCAACTTGAAGCCCAATGGGATGAAGAATGTAGCGTTTTTCGCCATCGAGGTAGTGCAGCAGCGCAATTCGAGCAGAACGATTCGGATCGTACTCGATGGCCGCCACTTTTGCGGGTATGCCGGTTTTGTTACGTTTGAAATCAATTACGCGATACATCCGCTTATGGCCACCTCCTCGTTGCCTCACAGTCATCCATCCCACACTATTCCGCCCCCCGGTCCCTGGCCTGGGTTCGAGCAGGCCTTTCTCCGGGCGACGCTTAGTGATCTCATCAAAAGTAGTGACCGTCTTAAAACGCAACGATGGAGTTGTAGGTCTGAAAGTCTTAAGTCCCATACTATGCATTCTCCGCGTACTCGATCATTTTTTCGCCGGCCTTCAGTTTGACGTAGGCCTTTTTCCAGTCCGGCCTGTAACCCGTGTAGCGACCGCGCCGTCGCTCTTTTCCGTAGAATTGCAGGGTTTTGACAGAATCCACCTTGACCTTAAACAATTTCTCAACAGCATCTTTGACATCTTGCTTGTTGGCCCTCACATTCACTTCGAAGCAGAGGATGCGCTTCTCCTCCTTCTGGTCCAAAGCCTTTTCCGTGATGATCGGTCGTTTAATCACTCCGTACCGGTTTTTCATGGATTTAGCGCCTCCTGCAGCTTCTGGATGGCAGTCTTAGAGAAGATAAGCCGATCACTGTTCAGCACATCGTAAACGCAAACCTCAAAATTCTTGACGAGTTTCACATCAGGCAGGTTTCTCGATGCCTTTAGTAAGTTCTCATTCTCATCCGACTCCACAACCAGGAGTTTCTTCCGAAGATCAAGCTTCTTCAGTACGCTCCGAAACTCCTTGGTCTTATGATTCAGTAAGGAAAAGGCTTCCACCACCGTGATGGCATTCCCGTTGAATTTCTCGGTCAGCGCAGATCGAAGGGCCCCCTGGATCATCTTCTTCGGGAGGTGCCACTCGTATGACCGAGGCTGGGGACCGTGAGCCACCCCACCGTGTCGCCAGATAGGGTTCCTGGTGCTGCCAGCCCGGGCGCGCCCTGTTCCCTTTTGTCGCCAGGGTTTCTTGCCTCCACCGCTGACCAGCGAGCGATTCTTGGTGGCGTGAGTCCCTTGGTGCAGACCATCCAAGTACTGTTTCACGGCGGCGTGTAGAAGACTCTTATTCACTCGGGTCGCAAAGACCGCATCATATAGGGCAAGCTCACCGACCACTTCATTATTGAGATTTCTGATCTCGAGTTTTGGCATGTTGACTTCCCAACCTTGCCCAACCGGGCCATTTATTCTGCACTTGGACGATTCTTACGAATGATGAGGTAGCCTCCGTTGGCTCCAGGCACCGCTCCCTTTACCACCAGCAGATTGTTTTCGAAATCAATCTTGACGACACGCAGGTTTTTCGTAGTCACCCGAACGTGACCCATGTGCCCGGCTGCCCGCATGCCCTTTAGAACCCGAGAAGGAAAAGCAGAAGCCCCGATGGAACCCGGTGCACGGTGAAACATCGATCCATGAGAAGCAGCTCCACCCCGAAATTTGTGGCGCTTGATAAACCCCGCAAACCCTTTACCCTTGCTGATCCCAGTGATATTGACCTGGTCATTAATCGAGAATTGGTCCACCAGGATTTTACTGCCAACTTGAGTATCCTCTTCCGACTGACTCACGCGAAACTCGCGTATGAATTTGACAGGGGGCGTACCCCATTTCTTGAAGTGGCCGGCCAGCGGCTTAATTACCTTCTTATTGGACATAAATTCCACTAAGCCCACCTGGACAGCGTTATAACCCTCTGTCGTTGCCGTCTTCTTCTGGATCACCACACAAGGTCCGGCTTTGATGACCGTCGCAGGAATCACTTCGCCATCCTCCCCGAACAATTGGGTCATCCCCATCTTCTTTCCGAGAATTCCGTTTATCATAGGTCCCTCTCTGCGGGCAGCAGAAACCGGCAGGCTCCTGCTGTCACCTGGATCCTCCTACTTGTGTTCCTTCCCGTAAGCCTTGATCTCCACATCCACCCCGGCGGGGAGATCGAGTTTCATCAAGGCATCTATGGTCTGAGGCGTCGGCTCGAGGATGTCCAACAGCCGCTTGTGCGTGCGAATCTCAAACTGTTCCCTCGATTTCTTGTCCACATGGGGAGAGCGCAGAACAGTCCAACGATTCTTGACCGTGGGCAGAGGAATAGGGCCTGCCACACGGGCGCCTGTCCTTTTGGCCGTATCCACGATTTCGGAGGCCGACTGGTCGAGCACGCGATAGTCGTAAGCTTTCAAGCGAATGCGAATCTTTTCGTTCAACATAGTTGTCTGTTTCTCGATCAGGTTCGGGGTGTTGGGTGTCGGGGATGCGCGCTGACATCTGGCACGTCACACCTACGACCTATTATTCATAGATCTCCGTAATGGTTCCGGCTCCTACGGTCCGGCCGCCTTCCCGGATGGCAAAGCGCAGTCCCTTCTCCATCGCAATCGGGGTGATCAACTCGATCTCCAGCGGCACATTGTCCCCCGGCATCACCATCTCGGTCCCTTCCGGCAACTTGGCCACCCCCGTCACGTCCGTCGTCCGAAAATAAAACTGCGGCCGGTAGCCGTTGAAAAACGG
>DATKMG010000581.1:0-5465 GCA_035541995.1 Terriglobia bacterium | reverse complement strand
AATGGAACTCCGGTTGTCACTTCGAATGTCTCGTCACTGCCTGAAATCGTGGGAGATGCAGCTCTGCTGGTCAATCCTGAAAATGTCTTTGAGATCTGCAAGGGAATTAGACATCTCTTGTATGACCTCCACCTGCGCTCCACACTGATCCAAAAGGGGTACCAGCAGGTTCGGCTGTATTCATGGAGGAAGGCCGCAGAGGCAGTTCTTATGACTTATCAGACGGTTCTGTCCGGATCATAGATTTTCAAAAGAGTGCAATCAAAGGTCCCGAAAGACCTCCCGGATGACCCGTGCGGTTCCTTCCGTCATGTCAAGTTGGTCTAAGGACTCGACTTTCACCCAATCAACTGCCAAAGCATCAGACCCCGCCTGCAAGGCACCACCCAGGATCTCGCAAACATAATCCAATATGATGTAGTGATACTCTATCCGAGACTCGACGTCACGGAAGATACGCTCCACCGCTTTACCCAGTCTAAGCGGGCGAACTTCCAGGCCGGTTTCCTCGCGAGCTTCACGAATTACGGCTTCTTCCAACGTTTCTCCCAATTGGACCATTCCACCTGGAATGGACCACTTGCCGAAACCCGGAGGGTGACCGCGTTTGACCAGCAGGATTCTGTGATCCTTGAAGATCATGGCGCCAACTGCACATATCGGATTCTCGGGATAAGCTCGGCTCATATTCGCCTGTAAACTGACTCAAGAAAAAATCTTCCTTCCGCCAGCAGGGTCTTCCCTTCCAGGGCCATACAAAGGAGTGAATAAGCAAGTAGTCCGGCAAATGCCAAACCAAAAACCGTCACCACAGAGATGGAGACGAAGGACTTGATCATCACAATGGCTAAGCTGACGGAGAGACTCAACAGCAGGGGCGTATAGAAGCTGACCCTGAGGTTGACCGAAGCGTACGGTCGCAATTCCCGGATGAGCCAGAAGGAGACAGGAACGACACTGACTCCATAAGCGGCAGCGATTCCCGTGAATCCAAACCACTGACAAAAGAAGATCGCCAGTACCCAATCCGCTATGGTCCACCAGACAAGAATTCGAAGAGAGGTTCTCACTTCGCCCAGAGCATTCAGGACACTGATATACAGGGTGGTGACATTTGAGCCTACCATGCGCAGCGACATGAAATAGAAGGCGGGAATTGCCGCCTGCCATTTCTCGGTGAACACAGTGGTCACAAACTCCGGGATCAAAGAGGCAAAAATCAGAATGGCTGGAAAAGTGAACAGGTTAACGTACTTGAAAATCAATTCAGTCATCTTTCCCACGGTCTCCGCGTCGTGCTGAATTCGCGAAATCGATGGGAAGGCCACCCGGGAAACCACTTGGGTGAAAATCTGACTCGTATAATAGGTAGTGTTTTTAGCCCAATTCAAATATCCCACCGATTGCGGTCCGAACAAGGGACCTCCTAGGAGGACTGCGATTTGGTCGCGAAATAAGGAAGTCAAGGTAGAGCATTGGAAGAGGAAGCCAAAGCGCAACGTATTTCCCATCCCTGACAGGTTCAATCGAAATTTGACGGGCCACGGTTCTTCGCGGTAAGTGATCCAGGTCTTGACCACAGTGCTGGCTATTATGGCAGCCACGAAACTCCACCACTTTGCGCCCAAGTAGGCCGTGGTCACAGCAACTGTCACATAAGTCAGGCCGCGGAAGACGTCGATCTTGGCAAATACTGGATACCGCAACTTCCGCTCCAGTCTGACACTAGAGATTGTACCGAAAGAGCTGATCCAGGGGCATAGGAGCAGAGCCAGAACGGTCCATCGAATCCTCACCTGGAAATTCAGGAGCGGAAACAACCAAGGGGCTGCAAAGAAAACAGCCAACACCAGAAACGAGACACTGGCAATTTGAAAAGTGAAAAGAGTTTGATATTCCTCATCGCTGGGGGGTTCAGGTCGCTGGATCAAAGATGCGGCCAATCCCACTTCCATGACTCCTGCCAAAGTAACAGTAATGAAGCTGGCAATCGCGAAGATCCCGAAATCACCCGGGGAAAGGAGCCGGGCCAGACACACTTCTCCCGCAAATCCGACGGGGTACAGTACCAGGGTCCGCAGGATCATCAAGGTTGCACCCTGGACAGTCTTTGAGCCGACCTCGACCGTTGTTGACAATGGATTTTCCGTGCTCATATTTGCTGGTTTCTGTCGCGAAACTTGGCAAATAGGCTCCCGTCCTTGGGTAAGGAGGGGCAGCCACAGCCACACGCTGCGGCGGGGTGGTTTGAACAATCCGTAGAGGCCAAGCCAGTCTCGGTATTGCAGAACCTCTCACCGCCCCAGCAGCGCTGCGGGCCGCATCCCCTCCTCAGCCCTGGAGGGAGTCTTCCTTCAATCCTGCGGTTTCGCGACAGAAACTAACTAGATAGTAGCTAGATGGTGAAGAACTCATTAAGTTCACCCGAACAACCTAACACTGTCGCTGAGAGTTGACTCCAGGTCAACGGAATTTGTTGCGCCATCAATAATGATGCAGAAGGTGTCGAGAACTTCCACCAAGCGAATGGAGTTGATCCGGTAGGGACGGGGTGCTCGCGTCCCTTTTGCGTTTCCGATTGCGGACGTGCGGCAGCGCGTCCCTACCAACAGCTCAGTCGTAGGGGCGGACCTCCGTTTCCGCCCTCGACCAGATCATGACAGCCCGCGGGCAGGCACTGGGGCCTGCCCCTACAAACCAGCCGCGAATCCACACGTCGCGCCTCTTGGGCGCTGGCAACCAGTTAGGTCGGCGGGATGAGGACATCCCGCTCCTCCGCCCCATGATCGGTTGCCCCGTCCCCTTCGCTGCTGTATACTTTTTGAACTTGTTTGAGCCCAGGAAGCACCTCTGCCCGGTGCGATGCGAAAACCCGTGGAGACTGGGCTCAAAATTCTCCACTAATGACTATGCATGCACGTCACAAGGTCATTTATTTCTCGGATGCAATCTTCCTGGGAGGAGCTGAGGAATACCTCAAACTGCTTGTCCCGCAAATCAACCGTGAATGCTACGAACCCAGAGTGGCCCTCACCTATCGGCCCAAGATACTGCCCCTCGCAGAGTTCTTTGGCCGGGAGGGAATCCCAGTTGACTTTGTGGAGACTCACAGCAGGAGCCTCCTCGAGAATTTCTTGGTCCCTTTACGTTATTTCCGGGAAAAGAAGCCAGAGATTGTACATTTCAACCTCAACAATTCCTTTGGTTGCGTCTTTCCTGCGTTGGCTGCCTGGGTCAGTCGAGTTCCATGGAAGCTGGCCACTGAGCATCTTACTTTCGAGTTGGCTTCCGGGAAAAGGGCGGGGATCCGAACCAGAGAACTGGCCAAGAAGCTTTTGACCTTCTGCCTGGACTACACCATTGTTGTATCCCAAGCCAACAAACAAATCCTCGTTGAGGACTACAAGATCAATCCTTTCCGCGTGAAGCTAATCCGCAATGGCGTCGATGTCAACCAGTTCAGGTTCTCAGAAACCGGTAGGGCTAGAGTTCGATCGGAATTCGGGATCGCTGATGATGTGTACCTTGTGGGTACAGTAGCACGATTCAGTTTTCAAAAGGGGCACGAATACATCATCCAGGCCATTCCCCGGATTTTAGAAGTCTTCCCTGAAACCCGCTTTCTCTGGGTGGGAGCCGGTCCTGAATATGACACACTGCAGACTAAGGTTAGACAGGCCAATCTGGAACCCTTTGTCATCTTCGCAGGGGTCCGGGAAGACATTTGTGACGTTCTGTCTGCCATGGACCTTTTCCTCCTCACCTCCATTTTTGAAGGATTGCCTCTGAGCATTCTCGAAGCGATGGCTGTTGGATTGCCGGTCATTGCCACAGCGGTTAATGGGACTCCGGAGGCGATTGTTCCGGGCACGGGCAGGTTAATCCCGCCGGCGGATCCTGACGCTGTCTCCAGTTCCGTCATCGAGTTACTGGCGAACCCCAAGGATAGAATCAGCCTGCAGGAAGAGGGCCTCAAACGAGTTCATAGCTTTTTCGACCGGTCTTTCATGGTCAAGCAAGTCGAAGCCCTATACGACCAACTGACTGAGGAACCACGGATCACCTCGGGGCCCGCGCACCTTGTTAGCTCTTCGTGTCGAAAAGCGTCCATCATCGTGCTCTCCTGGAACAAAAAAGAACTCTTGGATGAATGCCTCCACTCTGTTCAGGTAGCAGTCGAACAGGCTGGGGGAGGGCACGAAATCATTCTCGTAGATAACGGAAGTACTGACGGGACCCAGGATTACATACGAACCCACTATCCTGGTGTGCGATTGATCGAACTGGCCAAGAACTACCGGTTTTGTCGGGCCAACAACATTGCGGTGCGGAGTGCCAAGAACGAGATTGTTGTCCTTCTTAATAATGATGTCATCGTTGAACGCGATTTTCTCGAACCTCTCTTGAAGGGTTTCGAATATCCGGACACTTTTGCCGTCAGCTCGCAGATTTTCAACTACGACCAATCCAAGGCCCGCGAAGAAACCGGGAAAACCTTTGGCTCGTTGGTCTTCGGCTGCGTTCATGTAGGTCATTCCCAGCCCAACGAGTCGGATCTCGAGCGGGAATATGTCCCGGTTTTTTACGCCGGCGGGGGCTCCAGCGCCTACTCTCGCGAGAAATTCCTGGCCCTGGGTGGTTTTAATGAAGTTTACAATCCCGGATACGTGGAGGATGCCGATCTTTCCTATCGAGCCTGGAAGTGCGGGTATCGGGTGCTCTTTTGCCCTCGGAGCCACGTCATTCACAAACACCGCAGCACCAATGTAACTTTGATGGGGGATCGGAAGATCGATTATTTGATCTCCCGGAATCTCTTCATACTGTTTTGGCAAAATGTCACGTCGCCCAAGCTTTTCGTAAAACACCTCTTGATGCTCCCATTGCGAATACTGCTTGACATAAGCCGCGGCCATCTGGCCATTTTCAGGGCCTTCATGGGGGCTATACTCAAAGTCCCTACCATACTTAGAAACAGGTTGACCCGTCGGACGCAATGGGTAGTCTCCGACAAAGAAATCCTGGAAACTGTAGACCACTGGTTTTTCTACCGGCACCGCTTTTTTCGAAACTCCAGGAATGGCAAGAGACCCCGCAAGATCCTGATCATCTCAAAACGTCTACCCCGGCTAGGATTGGATGGTTCCTGGATCTTGGTCAACCTCATCCGAAGCCTGTCGCTGCGGTATGAGATCTCCCTGCTGGCCTTCACCGAATCGGACGAGGATGCTCCACAGATAGCGTCTCTATCACAGCTCTGCGCGAAGGTTAAAACAATTCCTCTATATCCTTACAATGAGGAGCTCAAGAGCTCATTCCTTATCTCAAAACTCTTTGCGGTAGTGCACGCATTCCTGCTCATGAGGAAAGAAGTCCTCAATGAATTGAAAAATGGGGATTACGATATCGTTCAATGCGAGTACCTGCACACCTTGAACTTCGTGCCTGACCTCAAGCGTTATCCG
>DATKMG010000580.1:0-4907 GCA_035541995.1 Terriglobia bacterium | reverse complement strand
ATTGGCCAGTAAACGTTCTGCTTCTATTGGGTCATGACAGGTTTCACACAAGCCGAACGATCCCCTGTTGATCCGGTCGAGGGCGCTATCTACTTCCTGCAGCAGATCCAGGATACGAGTGTTTTCCCTGGACTGGCTGGCAGCCAGTACCAGCTTTCGGCGCCGGTCCTGTAATTGTTCCTGAAAATAAACCTCAGTGGATGCATCCATACTTCCTCACAACCCTCCTCTTTAAGCAACCACACCAGTCGTTGAGTCGCCAAATAACCAACATCCTACTCAAAAGACGGGAGGGAGAAAAGCAGTAAGTCTTGATCATAAGTCCAGTTTCCCGTCGACCACCTTCCTGGCCAGCTTAAAGGTAGCCCGGAATTTCGACGGCCCGGTTTCAGTCACAAAGATGATTTCGTCGTCAGCCAGTTCGACGGTCGGTTTATCGTTGAGGGTGCGAGGAAACATAAAAACAGCATAGTTATCCTGACGCTCTTTGGGAGGGCTGTAGCTCTTCAATTCAATCTTCTGGGCTTTGTCCTTTCTAGAGAGCAGGAAGGTCTTAGCTTTGAGGGTGTCAAGGACAACACTGTTGAACGGCTCCATCACCGGGCAACTGATGCAAATGGCAAAGTCAGGCATGGGTTGTTTGAGAAATTCAGGCGAGTTAGTCAACATTGCCATCGCCTCTTGTTCGTTCCACTGACTGTAAGCCTTCTCCTCCCAGTACTCTTTAGCCAAGACGGGTGACAACGATACCAAGACTCCGCATAGGACAATACTACGAGTTTACCTTTGAGTTTGCATCTCAAGCTCATAGAAATCCCCTTTAAGTTCCCTCAAACTAAGAGAGTTCTGTAAAAAAATAAGTTGGTTTGACTGGCGACTTGACGTATGAGTCGAATCCATCACACGAAAGATAAAACCACGAAATGGCAGAACCCCACCAACCACCAAAACTACACCCAGATCTTATCACGTCTTTCGTATGCAGATTGAACTAGAGTCGGCAGCAATCTGGGTCCTGCGTAATGGAGAATTCGATTCGCTTGAGTGAATCTGTGCAAGGATAGAATTTGTAGGTGAAGGGACTGCTCATGGTGCGGTCCCTTCACTCATATGTCGCATTGCCTCCTGAACACTTGCAGCTATCTGGAAGCAGCTTCCAGGAGGTTCCGCTGGATTTTGCGGAAGGTCGGGACATCGCGAACATAATTTGTCAATGAGGTGATGGCCTGTTTGACAATTCGTAGAGCTTCCTCGGGATTTCGCTTCGAGAGGGACTGCAAAAGCTCATAGTCCTCAATCCCTTCACGCATCGCTTCGAGCCGGATGGAGCTGAAGAGTGAGCGTCGGGACTTGTCCGGGTAGACAATAAAGGCGTCTCCCGGCGGCAAGAAGGTTTCATTCATGTTGATGACCGGTTGAGTGTTCTTCATGGGCTCAGGCGACCAGAAATTTCCGCCCCAGTGCAGAAATCCGGTCAGGTTCTGATCGAAGTTGAGCCAGTGCAGGAGGCGAGTCTTGATCAGGGGAAAATCGATCAATCGGTTCATGTAATGGCCACGCGGGAAGAGACAGGTATAGAACCAGACTTCTTTCCCATTCTTGATTCGCTGTTGCAGCACATCGACCTTATTATCGAACCGGCCCAACAATGGCACCCAGATATCGCTGTTTTGCGCCACTTCTGGAGCCACATTGTCTGCGTCGATGGCATCTATGGTGGGGACACCTGGCAGGCAGCGCCTGATCAATGCGGAAAAGCGGGCATAGTAAGCAGGTTCTGATCCATGGGGTTCATCGAGGACGTGCTGGAGGTAAGACGACTTCCAGTTCTTCTCTTCCAGGTGCCTGTTCAAAGCGGACAGGAAGCGGCCCAAGGCAGGTTCCACGCGTGGGTCATCCGGCGGCAGTGGGACATTGCGGACCTTCCCGCTTTCCAACAGGTAGACAGAGACCTGCATCGGTTCGTCGTAGCCGCCGGCCCTGTCCAGTAAATGGCTTCCCTCGATATAACGGAATTCTCCCTTGGTCATGAATGTTTCCACCCACCGATCAAAATTCGAGAAGTCAAAACGAATCTGACCGCCCTCCGCATTGGCTTTTATCAGGCTGGGCAAGGGCGTGAGGATGACGTTCTGGCGGTGATCCCCCATGACTCGGGCAACGTTCTCCATCAGCGTCCACCATTCCGGCGAGAACTGAGGAGCGTCGAAGAACTGCCGGCAGTGCCGGTCTTCAAAGTTAAACCAATTAGTCACTTTCAGATTCCGTTCCTCGGGCACCTGGGCGGCTATGACATTCAGGTGGATAGAGGCCCTGGCCAGTTCCTGTTGTCCAGCACGAACTGACAATGCCCCCTGATATAATCCTGGGGCTGCATCAGCGGGAACATGCACGGTTATCCGGATTGCGGAAGTCCGGTTCGGTTTAAGCTCCAAGGGTAGATCGAGCAAGACATCCGGGTACCAGCCGGGAGCCTCACCCACCAGTTCCTCAGGGGGAGTATCGTCGCTATTCGTAGCCACGACTACATAACCCACCGCGTTAATCTGGACATTCTGAATTGCCGCACCCGAGGCCGATTTCAGCGGCTCACACTCTGCGGTGACAGAAGTCAGCGGCCTGGATGAGCGCAGGGCCAATTGCAGGCTGACATGCTGATTTCTTGCGCCCCACACCTCACTGGTCTGCGAACCGGTAGAAGCCGACGTATCGGTGGGAAAGACTTTAATCAGAGAGTCCACGAACCAAGAATCCACTCCTTGCCTGGTTAGACTGCAAGCCATATTACCGATGAGGCACATGGCAATGAGAGCAAACATCCTTAAACCACGCATGGGTTCCTCCTTTGAACCACAAGTCGGACTGCAGACGGTAACACCTGAAAATGAACGGGGGTGACTCCTGCCAATTCCCCATCTATCTCAACCGCGAGCGGCTCACTGGAATTATTTGAGACTCGCCGGGCTCTGCTCTCCCTGATTCCAGTGTTGCCCAGGTGACTGCCGCTCCTGATCCAGGGCAGTTCTTTGAGAATGCCGAACCGTCCGATACCACAACCGAAGAGTGGTACCCCTACCCGAGACCGGATTGACCACGAAGAGAGTCTCTGCCAACCGGCTCAAGCGGCTCATTCCCGGCGGAGGACTCTGTCAGAAAATGGGGATGACTGCTGCAGCACCCAAAAGCACCGCAAGGTTATCCCAACTCGCAACGCCAATCAATCCTGGCTCTTCTCCCACCGCACGGACATGCTTGCGCCAACCGGGGAATTCTCATATGATCGGGCCGTTTGAAAGAATTCCTTCCTCATGCTTGTCGGCCATTCGGCTGAGTCAATATTATGAAAGAGAGTTTTGTTTCTGACCTCCAGGCCAATCAGCAAGTGACCACTACTTTTTTGGTCAAGGCCAAGGAGGTGAAAGCCAAGAAGACCGGCGAGCCTTACCTTTCGCTAACACTCGGAGACCGGAGCGGTGACGTCGATGCCAAGATGTGGGACAACGTGGAAGAAGTTGAGTCGACGTTCGATCGGGACGATTTCGTGAAGGTGAAAGGTCTGATTCAAATCTATCGCAATCGCCCTCAGTTAACCATACACAAGCTTCGGCGTTGCCAGGAACACGAGGTCGATTTCGCAGATTATTTTCCAAAAACGACGAAGGATGTGGACACCATGTTTGAAGAGATATTAAACATGGTGGATGGCATAGGCAACCCGCATTTGCGGGAATTACTGATGGCCTTTCTCCTCGATGACGAGTTTGTCGTCAAGTTCAAGCAGGCCCCCGCTGCAAAGAGCCTGCATCATGCCTGGCTGGGAGGCCTGCTGGAACACACTTTATCCTTGTGCAGGCTCTGTCGGATTGTGGCGCCTCACTATCCTGAAATCGACTTGGACCTGCTCCTGACTGGCGCCATCTTGCATGATGTCGGGAAAACCGAGGAGCTTAGCTATAGCCGGAGTTTCAGCTATACCAACGAAGGTCAACTTCTCGGGCACATGATTATTGAGCTGGAGATGATCAATCAGAGAATCATCCAGATCGAGGGTTTTCCTAATCACTTGAAAACGCTGGTCCAACACATGATCATCTCCCACCATGGAGAATACGAATTCGGTAGCCCTAAATTGCCAATGTTTCTAGAAGCGCTGCTCCTGCATTGTCTGGACAACTTAGATAGCAAAGTGGAAGCCATGCAGGGCATCCTGAAGAACGATCAGAATCTTGGGGGAAATTGGACTAGCGCGAGCCAAATGTTTGGCAGGCCTCTATTCAAAGGGTTCAGGAATGGCGACGACCTTTCCACAAAGGAGTGATCTGGAGCAGGAATGCAAACCTGCAGAAGCCAGGAGAACCAAGCCTGCTCAGCCTGTCTTGAGCCGGTTGGAACTGGCCTGCATGAAAGCCATCTGGTGTGATGGAGCCAAGACCGTGCTTCAAGTCCAACAGCAGCTGAAACCCAAGAGGCCCCTGGCATATACCACGGTGCTCACTGTCCTCGACCGGTTGGTTCGCAAGGGTGCCCTGGCACGAATCAAGCAAGGGAAGGCCTACCATTATGATCCAGCACTATCTTACAAAGAGTCCCGCCAGAAAGCCTTGGCCGAATTGACCGACTTCTACTTTGAAGGCTCTTTGGAGAAGTTACTGGAATTTCTCAGCGATACGTCAACCTCTCCTGAAGCCAAGTCTTCCGCTGACCAGACCTCTATGGAATCCCCCGAGATTAATGTAGCGCTTCTATGAAAATAGGTTCGGAGTTCATGCTTTAGCATGCCTGAAGCAATGGCAACCTAAAGGTTGAGCTCCAAACCCATCAGTCATTTTCATCGACCGTGGTGACCTGAGAAGGTCATGGGGCACTTTTATGAAAATGCGCGTTTTAAGGGTGGACGCCGCGCTCCG
>DATKMG010000579.1:0-4334 GCA_035541995.1 Terriglobia bacterium | reverse complement strand
GCGACTGTGGCGAAGAACTTGACAAACCTAAAACACGCTTTGCGTGACCTGATAGTGGAAGTTGTGGGACCGCCTAACACTGTCGAGACGGATCCAAGTATTCTCGCCGCCAGAGCTGTCGACCTCCTGGCACGTGAGGATATTCCTGTCGGGGATGAATGTGGAGGGTTTGGAGCTATTGAGGGAATAAACTTTCAGCGGCCTCAGACTTATCCGGATTGGCTGATTTCAACGACAAGCCTCTCAATCCCGTACGGGTCGGACGTTTCGCTTTACCTTTTTGAGAAAGAGGGTACTTCCTGGAAGCACGCGTTGACATTAGAATCGAACGGATACAAAACCATCCACGATGCTCAGGGTTGGTTGGAGTATCGCGTGGCCCCGCCGATCCCTAGTACCAAGCCGTATCTCGTAACGACAGAAGTATCTCCGAACGTTGTTTCGGTTTGGCAAGCGCTCCGATTGAGCGTTTTGCGCGTCGGTGAGAAACCCGAAGCGCCGGTAGTTCTTGCAACTCGTACACTCGGATACTGCCTCGATGAACCGTATTATCTCTCTGTCCGGGCTTCGGGCTTCGGTCTTATCTACCTTGGGAGTTCTGTTAACCCTGAACTCGCCGGCTGGCGTGGCGTTCATTATCTCGAGTATGCTGTTTCAAACAAGAATGCGACAATCGTCCGAGACTTCGCAGTTGACCCATTTGATCTGATTCAAAATTGGGTAGGCGAAAACTGGACCGTTGCCTCGAGACGTGTCAGCCCACCGGCGAGGGATAGTTTTCATGAGTGGCACCAGCGTTTCCAAAAATCGAGATGGGCATGCGGCCTTGGTCAAATCCATTTAGGTCGGCAGCTTGAGGGTGATTACGAACAATTGTTGGCAGAGGCAGGGTGTGAGGAGGGCGACGACGAATCGCAGTCAGCCCATGTGCTTCTCGAGCCAGGGCGCAGTGGATTTCAAATAGCATCCATATCGGGCAAAGAATCAGAATTCGGCGACAAGGCTGGAGGATACACGGTCTACTCCGCGGGCCAAGCAGGTTTGACGGATCCCCTTCCGTTAACTATCGTTCAACCAAAATTGCCAGAGAACATTCGAGCTTCCGTTACGACACCCGTGAAGCTCCGACTGTCAATCGTGGTCGAAGAGGACGGAAGTATCGGATCTGTGTGCAACATTGACTGGCCCAAAGATCAGCTCAGAATCGTCATGCCTGCAATCCAAGCAGTTCGACAGTGGAGATACAAACCGGGGATGAAAGACGGCAAACCGGTTAAAGTGGCACTCGACATCGAAGCTGTTTTCGAGAGGTAGCGAAATAGTAGGATCGTCAATTCATTGTCATATCCTAGGGATCCTTTTTCCCTTGGCAATCGTCCTCGAGTACACGCCACTCTCGCCGATTCATCAAACGCCTGACCTTAGGAAAAATTGGAATAGAAAGGAATCTCCTCCATCGGTGCCAATCTGCGCCAAGGAGAAACCCGCAGGGGTATAATACGAATAGCCACGGGTGAAGCAGGGTGACTACGGTCACCCGCGGAACCCGTGGTTGCGAGGCCAACCAGGCGATCAACCCTGAAGGGGTTGAACTTCTGGCAATTCCGTGTTCAACCCCTTCAGGGTTGGCATTTACCTTTATCTTCAACCACGGGTTTCGTTCTGGGACTGGCGTCCCGTCACTCCACCCGTGGCTATTCAAGTTGCTCCCCTCCGGGGATCACTAATCCACTTGAGTTGCCATCAATCGGTTGCTTCCGTCTCTTTTTGCGAGGTTGATGATGCATGCTTGGCATCGCAACCGGCATCGCATTCTCCGTCTCCATTTCGGATATGGAGCGGGGTTGAGGCAATTCGAATCGACCCTTCGGATGGTGAGTGAATTTTGAGCAGGATTGTACAGGCCTGCAGGAAAATCAGCCGGGTTCTAGGAGTACACTTAGGGGCAAAGAAGGTCAAGCTTTGGGAGTCTCGGCACTCCACCCGTAGGGCTTGTAGCGCTCGACCTTCTCAAAAGCGTCGGCAATGAAGCGGGCATCCAACGAGTCGACAGCCAGGGCCCCGGCTTGGGAAAGGTAGGTCCAGGTCATCTCAAAATCTTCTGTACGGAGTTCGGGGTAACTTCGTTCCATGCCATCAAAGAAAGCCGTCAAACCCAAACTGATGAAGAAGTCCACTGCGGCCCCACGGCTATTTTCTAACGCATCTGCGTCCCAAACGTAATTTCCGGCCGTACCCGAGATGTAATCATCGACCACCCGTTCGAGGTCCTCCGAAGTAATCGAGAACCCATTTAACTTGGCATCAGACTTGAGGGTGAAGACTTGCCAACAGTTCTTGCAGGTGGAATGCCCTTTCCGCAAGACAAATTCCCATACCGGTGCGACTTTGAACGGTGAATTGCAGCCGGGACATTTGACTTCGTTAAGAAAGTCTTTCAGTTCCTGCCGGATTTGAGGACGGTCGTCGGACATAAATGGATTCTCCTGAGAATTCGATATACCTTCATGACTCAATACTGTCAGATTGGCCGCCGCGCCAGATCATTCTTTAATTGAGGTTGCCTCAGCAACAGGCATTGGACCCCAATGATAGTCTTGGCATCGGCGAGCCGTCCAGAGTGCAAGAAAGATTCAAGCTCAACGAGCGAAAATCTCTCAACCACGATCTCTTCGTCGTCGTCCCCTTTCTCATCCGTCGGACTAAGGTCTGTTGCCATGAACAGGTGGAGCTTTTCCGTGCAGAACCCGGGTGTGGTGTAGAACTCGCCAAGCTTTTCCAGGACTCCTGCCTGGAAGCCGACCTCTTCGGCCAGTTCCCGTCGCGCCGTTGATTCAGGAGTTTCTCCGGGATCAATCTTCCCTGCAGGCAGTTCAAGGAGATCCTGCTGAATCGGATAACGAAACTGCCGTACCAGGATTACGTCCCCACCAGGCAAAATGGGAACCACAGCCGCTCCTCCAGGGTGATGAAACACTTCCCGGACTGTGTCAACTCCGCCAGCCGTTGTAATTTGGTCCACCGTCAGATTCACTATGATCCCGCGGTAAACTTCATCGTGCCGCTTGAGTTTGATATTGCCGCTCACCATGGAAAAGCCTTGCTTCTAAATGCGGGTTCCTGGGAAAAAATAAAAATCCCCAGCCAATTAGCTGGGGATTTGTCAACAGAAGCTAGGTTTGAAGGGAATAATCTCACAACCGAACAAAAGTCAGAGGATCTACTCAGAAGGTTCCTTTTTCGACGGCTTTTGGGCCCGTGGTGCTTTGGATTTTCCACCTGGTTTCTTTTCACTCTTGTCGTCCTTTTTGAGAACCCCTTTAATCTTCCGCGAGATTCTTTTGGTGACTTTTTCCGGGGTCTCTTCCGCACCCTCTGCACCGGCATCCGACGACTTACCTTCCGAAGTTTGCTCCTCTTGCTTCTTGGGCTTTTCTTTCGTGGCTTTCTCAGCCGCAGCCTTTTCAGCTTTCTTGACCGACAATTCACTGCCGAGCAATTCAATGACAGCCAAATCGGCTCCATCACCCTCCCGATGGGCCAACTTGACGATGCGGGTGTAGCCTCCATTGCGGTCGGCATAGCGGGCCGCCAGCGTGTCAAACAGCTTCTTGACCACTGCCGCTTTCAGGAGAATTCCTGCGACTCGTCGGCGGGCGTGAAGGCTGCCATTCTTCCCCAAAGTGATCAACTTCTCGGCAACCGGCCTGACTTCTTTGGCCTTCTGAACCGTGGTTGTGACCCGCTCATGCTCAAACAAGGAAGTGCATAGATTCCTCAGCAAGGCCAGGCGATGCGGAGTGGTCCTCCCCAATTTTCGGCCGTGAACTCGGTGTCGCATGAATTAATTCTCCTTAAATGGCAACGGACGCCGTCTTCTTAACCTAACTGTTCCAGGCAAGAGGATCGCAAGCTCACTCCTTTGCGGCGCTGGCAGGAACGGCCTGTCCCTTCTCATCGAGCGTCATGCCCAGACTAAGGCCCATGCTGGCCAGAATCTCCTTGATCTCGTTCAACGATTTGCGACCGAAGTTCTTGGTCTTTAACATCTCCGCTTCCGTCTTCTGCACCAATTCCCCGATAGTCTTGATATTGGCATTCTTCAGGCAATTGTACGAGCGCACAGACAATTCCAACTCCTCCACAGATCGGGAGAGGTTCTCATTGATCACCTCTACGGTTTTGTCCGGCTTTTCCTCTAACGGCTCTGGTTGCTCCTCGAAATTGATGAAGATGGACATGTGGTCCTTCAGCAGTTTGGCTGCATAGCCAACGGCATCTTGGGGGGTGATGCAGCCATTGGTCCAAACGTCCAGTGAGAGTTTCTCATAATC
>DATKMG010000578.1:0-3401 GCA_035541995.1 Terriglobia bacterium | reverse complement strand
TATCCCCAGACCGAAGAAGCCGAGTTCACGCATTGTTTGGATCACGTTTTCCGGAATACGGTCCTCTTCTTCCACTTGTTGACTGATCGGCTCCAGGTCCCGCTTCACAAAGCGCCGTGTGGTCTCTACCATCATGCGCAGATTGTCTGGTATCTCAAAGTCCATAGGATTACTCCCTTAAGACCGAGTTGCCTTCAAGACGAGGCATGCGAGAGCAGAGAAACAATTTGCAAAATCCGCACAACCGCCCTTTAATAAAGGGGAATGAAGAATTGTTCTGTTTGGTGTTGGGACCGCGTATTCGCCGCTTGAAGGCAGATTCATACAAGCCGGATCATTGTCCGGTTTCGTCAATCGCGCTTTTCCTCAAAAGCAACGTTCGTGCCAACAGTCGTATGAAGGGATCGAACCAGAAAGTAGGCGGTTCCAGTCCTTCTTTATCGCGCCTTTCAGTTTATCCGACCCATTGCCTGCTTGGGCCCGACGTGTAGAAAATATTATACAGGTTCTTGCAGTTGAGAATAAAAAAGCACCGAATTTCTTGAGAAAAAGCTATTAGGCAACAAGATGTAGAAATTGTTATACGTGTCTAAAATGATCTACAATTCTGCGTGAAAGTTGCTCGCCGTCCAAACCGTGCCGCTTCAGTTTTTGATACAGACCGGTGCGATGAATGCCAAGGAGACGCGCAGCCTCAGTACGATTGCCGTCCGTCAGACTGAGCGCATGCGAAATGGCTCGTCGCTCGGCCAGAGCCAACTCGTCTTTCAGAGTGTGCAACGGCTCATCGGGACCAGGATTCATGGCCGGGCCATTGCGAATCTCCATGGGCAGGTGCTTCTCCCGGATAGAACCATCCTTCGCCAGCGATGAAGCCTTCTCCAAAACGCTGCGCAGTTCACGTACGTTTCCCGGCCAATCATATGCCGTGAGATGCCGCATGGCCTCGGGTTCTATTCGACGAGGCAGTTTGAAATGGTCCGGCATTAGCGAAAGAAGATGATAAGCCAGCCGAGGGATGTCCGCTCGAATCTGGCGAAGGGGTGGTGTCCTGAGAAGGAAGGTATTCAACCGGTAATACAAATCGTGTCGGAACTCCCCTCGAGAAAGCATGACCTTGAGGTCTCGGTTGGTAGCGGCAATGACTCTGAAGTCCAGGTTGAGAGTCCTGGTGCCTCCTATCCGTTCTACTTCGCGCTCCTGAATAACCCGCAGAAGCTTGGCCTGGAGGGGCACGGGGAGTTCGGCCACTTCATCCAGAAATATAGTGCTTTTTTCGGCCAGCTCGAACTTGCCGGGTTTACCCTTCGGACTGGCCCCTGTAAAAGCGCCCGGTTCGTACCCGAACAGTTCGGATTCAAAAAGTTCGCGCGGGATCGCTGCGGAGTTTACTCGCACCATGGGCCGATCACGACGAGCGCTGAGCTGGTGAATAGCGTGAGCGAAGATTTCTTTGCCTGTTCCGGTCTCTCCGACAATCAATACCGGAAGATCCGAAGCCGCAGCTTGCATCGCAATCTGCTTGGCCTCCTGTATTGGTGCAGATTCACCTACGATCCCTTCCAGGGAATATCGACTGCGATATGCCTGCTGCAACTCTTTTTCGTAATAGTCCAAGCGGCTCTGGAGGACCTCCACCTGCCGTACCAGTTCTTTGATTTTCTCCGGGTCCCAAAACATGAGCTTGCCGACAGCGCCGACTATATTTCCTTTTCGATCGCGCAGAGGTATGCGTGCAATAATTCGCTGTTTTGTCCCTAGCCGGAACAACCGGCCGATTTCGGCACGACCTGTCTTCAGGGTTTCGGGAAGCTTGCTTTCAGGGTTGAGGTCAGAGACGTGCCTGCCAATTGCCTCCTTGCGGGAAATTCGATAGAAAGTCTCGTCCGACGCGCTCATGTAGCGGACGATTCCTTGCGCATCCACAAGAATTTGGGATTCATGCGGGTTGTCCAATAGCGCTTCAAGGAGTTCCGGAGGTATGTTTCGATAGAAAAACTCGGACATGTTACATCTCAACTTTCACTCAGCAATTCGGGCTTATTCGTGGCCTGATGGCCAACGTTTCATTTTTGCCTGATCTTCGTTCAATTACCGGTTTGCCTAACTTTCATCCAGCACTTTCCGTACCTTCCTCGCCAAGGCTTCCACTGTAAATGGTTTCTGCAAGAAATTGACTCCGGCATCCAGCACTCCGTGATGAACGATAGCATTTTCAGCATATCCCGACACAAAGAGGACTTTCATATCGGGGAACAGAGGAGCAAGTGATTTGAACAGACTCCTGCCGTCCATACGAGGAAGGATAACGTCACTAAGCAAGAGATGGATCGGGCCCTCGTGCAATTTACTCACTTCGCGGGCTTCTTCCGGGTCCCCTGCCTGGAGGACCGCATAACCAAGACTCTGAAGAACTTCTGCTGTCAATTCCCGGACGATTTCGTCATCCTCCACTACGAGGATGGTCTCATCGCCCACCACTTGAGTCTGGGCCGACGTCGGTTCGTATTCCCGGTTCGAAATCTCCTGGATAGCCGGAAAATAAACTTTGAACGTTGTTCCCCGTCCCGGTTCGCTGTAGGCGGTTATGTGACCCTGATGCTGTTTCACGATTCCGTAGACCGTGGACAAACCGAGCCCAGTACCTCTGTCTTTTGCTTTGGTGGTGAAAAAAGGTTCGAAGACTTTAGCCAGTATGTGAGGATCCATACCATGCCCGGTATCGGAAACGGCAAACATTACATAGGGTCCCACCCGAACTTCAGAATGAGATCGAGCATATTCTTTGTCCAAGAACACATTCTTGGTTTCCACTGTGAGTTGCCCGCCGTCAGGCATCGCGTCCCGCGCGTTGATGGCCAAGTTAAGGAGGATTTGCTCAATCTGGCTGATGTCACCCATTGTTTCCGCTGTAGAAGGATCCAGAATGGTTATAAGCTCAATGTCCTCGCCGATGAGCGGCCTGAGCATTTTTTCAAAACTTGCCAGCACTTCATTCGGGTTCAGGGGCTTCAAATCAAGAATCTGTTTGCGACTGAACGCAAGCAGTTGTCGAGTCAGGTTCGCGGCCCTGATTGCGGCACGATTTATCTGAAGGACCTTTTCACGATATGGAGAATCGTCGGCCATTTGCTGAATCAACACATCCGAGAACCCGATGATCGCAGTCAGGATATTATTGAAATCGTGCGCCACACCACCGGCAAGCTGCCCAATCGCTTCCATTTTGGCTGCTTGGCGAAGCTGGTCCTCAAGGCGAAGGCGTTCGGTAACATCGCGAACGATACCTCGAAATCCAATTGGAGATCCTGCAGGGTCCTTGATAAGGACCACAGACACCACGCAATTTCTCTTTGTGCCATTCCTCTGGGAAACCTCGAAATAGAACCCCGGGTTGACAT
>DATKMG010000577.1:0-3483 GCA_035541995.1 Terriglobia bacterium | reverse complement strand
TCCCCCAACACCAAGAAAGTGTTGGGGGAGAGGGTGTAAATCGGCGGGAACGCCCACCCAGGGCGGCCGCAGCGGCTCCTGCCGCTGACGGCGCCCTGGGCTACTGTCTGCCGCCCCCAGCGGGGCTCAATAAGGAAGAAGCGGCCTCGTGTCGCTTCACAAATGTCCAATCTCCAGAGGCCGGCCTTTTAAGGCCGGCTCCACGTGCCATGATACGAGCACGTCGCAGAGCGACGATTGAATGAAAGGTTGGATCAACCGTCGCGACGCGACGAGCGGGAATATTCGGGCCAGGGGCACCGGCCTTAAAAGGCCGGTCTAAAATCATCTGGCCGCTCCGCGTCCAGGCCACCCGGAGGGCGGTTCCCACATTCAAAACCCCATCTTTATTACAACTCTACTTCACATTCTCTTGGGGATTGAATTGAGCCCGACTGACGACCTCTACCAACCCGACGATCTCTCCCAGACTGTTGTATACCGGCGTCAGCACGGAGATGATATTTCCCCTCTTTTGAACAGTGAGGCACTTTCCCGTGGCCAGGACTTCCTGCATTTCCGGAGGAGTGGTGGCATATAACTGTCCAAAACTCCAAAATTGGCTCATCTCATACTTGTTGCGGATGAGGACCTGGATTCTTCCAGGCTCCTCTTTGAACGGCATCCACAAATTGCAGTCGACTGGATACTCCACCAGTCGAGCCAGCCGAATCAATGTTTTCTTAGTTTGAATGAACGGCTCGGCATTGACGTCAAAATTGTCGGACGCTGCCCACGGATCCTTGGGGTCGATAACAAACATTTTCTTAAGGGCCCGGTCCGTCATAATCCGCTGGCAGACATCGCCATCCACCATGATGCTGGCCACGCGGGCAATCTGCTCGAGATCTCTGGCCAGTGATTGCTGGTCCCGCACCTGACCAAATCCGGGAGTTGAGACAAAAAGTGTGGAAATCAAAAACCCTGTGATCAACCTTAAGAATTTGCTCCAAGACCTACTTAGGTCAACACGGTCCATGAAAATGCTCGAGGGCCCCGCTCCGTGGGGGCCGGGGTCGCGACGGAGCGCGACCCTCCACCAAAACCGCATTTTCACAAAAGAAGTGCCGCATGACCTATGCAGGTGAGCATAGATGACAAGAATGGTGGAGGGCCAAGTTCCACAGGGCCGAAGGCGGGACGAGGGCGTCCTGGCTCCAGGGATTTGGAGACGCTGCGCCCCCGCGGTGCTCTTGAAAACCGCATTTTCAGGAGTGTGCTGGTTCATTGTGTTCCTCCTTCCAACTGGTCGAATATGAAACTGCGTACCTCTATCCAGAAATCCGGCGGTCGTTTCAAGAACCTCTGCAACGCCGGGTCAACTTCCCCTTCGGGACTGTAATTGGTCCATTCCTCCGGTGGCAGGCTGGCACCTGCAGGTCGCGGTGTCCACCATGCCGCAGGTTGAGTGCCATTGATTCGCTCTGTAACTTGAGAGCGAACCCAGTCGGCCGAATGCCTTTTCCCAATCTGTTCGAGTAGATTGAGATCTTGAATTAAATTGCGTTGGATTTTCAGGCGAATGCTGGGTATCGGTTCCTCGACCCCAAAGCGATCACCTGGATAAGCCAGGCAAACCATCTCACCATCGGAGTTGAACCAGGGATCAGGGCTCGGGTCGACCGTCTGCCAGTGAACATAACCATCAACCCCCCAAACCCAAGCCTGCAGCGGATTTTGTAGGATGGCCGAGGCGCTCTCGGAAATAGCGGGCGGGCCGGAGTAGATCCACACAATATCTCCACGCTGTCTGATTTGCTTGACTGACTCCGGCAACCAGCTCAGGATGGACTTTCCACAAACCCAGAAATTCACCACGCCGGCAAGACTTTTGAACTGGTCCTCCATTCTCCAGCTGACATCACTTCGGAATACGAATTTCACGGGGGAGTCCATTGGAATGGCCTTTTTCAAGAGCCGGCCATATTCCCGGAAAAAGGCATCGTCCTTGGGAAACTTGCTTTCGTCGCCATCCCAGGGGAACCCTTTGTAACGCTTCTTGTGGTTGAAAAACACTTCGAAGCGAGTCCCGGTCCACCCTTTTTCACGAAAGTGCTTTTCCATCTCACCGACGACCTGGGTGAATTCGGCTTCATAGCCGGGTTCCCCCCACCAAAGGAAGGAAGCCGGCCATTCGGGGTTGATGGTCAGATAGGCAAAAGGGATCGGTCGGGGACCGCGCCTCGTTTTGGCAAAAGCACTTCCATCCAGCAATGGAGCATAATGCCGGTCGAACAGATCCCAACTCGCGACATGCTTGCTGCGCCCGGTTCCGCTGAGTTGCGGCGCGAACTCCGGCCCGACTTTGCCGGCATGGCCGTAACCCAGTTGATGATAGGCGCCGCGGTGTTCATAAAACAGCCGATGATAAGCGTGGATTAGGTTGAAAAACGCGTCACTGCTATAAAAATCTCTGCCACTGGACTGGCTCAATTTCGGGTAGAGCTGGGCTAGCCACTCCGTGCCATAAGAGTTGTGATCAACGACAATCGCATCCTCGTCGGGAACAATGGCATTGAGAACTTCCAACTGAACTTTCACGATGGAGTGTTCCCTCCCGCTTTGCAGTTTGATACATCCTTCGTAACGACCAGGCTTAGCTTCTCTTGTAATGTAAAGATCCACCCAAAAGGCCTGAGAAGTTTGGTCCTTGATCTGGTTCTCTGGATCAGGCAATTTTCCAGAATACGGGTTCTGGACAGGAATCAGCGCATCGGGAATGTATTGCCCACCCTTCTGCATATGGTGAAACCATGCTTTGAAGAGATCTGCCTGCACATTGGGTCCCGCTCGTGCAAAGTCACAGTTCAAGGAATAGTCTCCACCCTTGGGGGGCTGGACAGCCAATTGGAAAGATACATAGCCGGCACGGGTCCCCTTCAGTTCAATCGTTGCAGAGTTGTTCCCTCGTCCTGGCAGAGTGCCTTCCTTGATTTGATCCGCTTCCACGATTTGACCAAATGGATCGGTTCTTTGAAATTCTGAATGAACGACCAATTTCTGTGCAATTAGCGAAAAAGGGGAAACCAGCAGGCATACTACCATCGATAAGATTCGAATCATGATGACCTCGTGGGCAGACTCAAAAACTGAACTGAACTCGTAGCGCAGACTCTTGCTTTCCAGAGAGTCTGCGGCTTTTAGCAAAATGTCGCAGACGGGTTTGGTTATCTCAAATGCCGCAGAGTCAAAATGCGACTCTGCGCTACCAAAATACCAACTCCGTCCGTGCTAGATGAAGATATAATTCACCGGCATTCTCGTTTACGGATTGGCACCGTGTCACGGCTCAGGCGTCCATTTTCTTCAGATAGATTCTTCTTCATCACCTGTTGCCTTGCAAAAAATCATCCCAGGCTCGAGAATCCGGATTTTCACTTATTAGTTGATTCCATTCAAAAGGCTAAAGAGAAACACCCCTTTCTACTCACGGCATGGGTCTTC
>DATKMG010000576.1:0-4861 GCA_035541995.1 Terriglobia bacterium | reverse complement strand
GTCAGAACGGTCTTGTGACCCAGGAATATGGAAATCTGCTCGCTGTTCAATCTCTCCTCTTTGATTCGGAGCATGCGGGCAATGATGAACAGCCGCGCCTGCAGTTCGCTGCCATCGCCGCTATAAGGCTCGACCTTGGGTCGTTGTGGCACGTGGAGAAGGTCTTCGATCGCCAGAGGATGCAAGTTGTACTTGGAGGCCAGGCCATGGATGACTCCCATGTCTGACAAACCATCCACATTGATCCAGCGTACGACGGACCATTCTGGACGATGGCGGTCAAGGAAGTCTCTCAAATCATCGATTTCGTGTACCATCACCTCGTCGGGACTGTAGTCCACACAAGTGATGCGAACCGGTTCGGCACCGCTGGGCAGCTTGGCGATTTCATCGTGTTCGACGCCGGGCGCCGCGCCGGGGCTGCCCTTCCGAATTCTAAGGCGATTTCCCAGAAGACGAATCATAAGAGTCCCTCAATGGAGGCTGCAGATTCCAGGCTTCTTCTCCTATTAATGGTGGGAATTGTCGACGATTACCGGCATTCAAGTCATTTCAATAGGCTCTCGACCGCGGGTGACAGCTTGTTGGCATTGGCAAGCAGGAGGCTTACTTGCCACATTTGCAGGTCTGACAGAGTCTTGTCGAAGGCGGGCATAGGGCATCGGTTTTGCATTAGTTGCGGCGGGGGCCATTCCATGACTGAAATAGAAGTAACCTCCAACCGGAATCACCGCCAGCCCTATCACAAAACCAATGAGGAAGGCCTTCATTGGTGATTGTCTCCTTTCAGTGCGGCTCGAGTGTAATCAGCAATCTTGGCTTTCCATTACTGAAGACCAGATATCGGAGATATACACCTCTTAACACCCGGATACAACCAGAATGAGCTTATTGTTGAAAGGGGTCGGTCGTCCCAGGGAAATTGCAAGGATGAAATTTCTTCAAGCTTACAGCTGAAAAACAACATGTAGTTGGGCGGTAAAGTCTACCACTCTGCAGGCAAGTCCGTTGGCCAGCAAAGAGTCCTGCAGAGCTCGAAAGGTTCAGACCACGGAGAATTCTTCCGGCGCTTGCAGTATACTTCGGGTTTGCATTGAGTTTGCATGGATCAGCATCAGGAGAAATCAACAAGCGGGCAACCACAACTATTGCAGTCGACTCTCATTGCAGGGATTTCTCAGGAGGAGACACTGACGACCTTTTTTGGGATGCGAAGCGGCACCAATTGTATGCCATTTGCGGAGAAGGCGTGACCTCGAGTTTCCGTGAGAAGAACTCCAGTCATTTCAAACCGATGGCTGCAATCGCTGCAGCTCCTGGAGCCCGAAGGGGACTCTTTGTTTCTGCAACCGGTCATCTCTACATAGCAGTCCCACGCCGCAGTGACCGATCGGCAGAAATCCTCGAATATACTGTTCAGGCGAAAGTGACTCACCCCTCGATATTGTCGAAAATTGTTCGATCTTCAGGGCCCAGAATCCGCTGACTATTTGACATCGAGGACCGGGACGGAGGAAATTCCAATGCATCGAATCTACCTCTCAGGCATAGCCCTGTCGACATTAAGCTATTTGTCTTTTGCTGCAAGTGCGGATCCAATGGCCGCGAGAGATCAAATGAGCCTTGACCGATTCGTAGATTCTCACATCCGCAAGGACAGTGCACCACCCTTTGCCTTTACTTATGGCGGGAAGCCATTCTTCGACCTCCTGGCCAATTGGGACCACTCTCATGAGAAAGGCACAGCCGACGGCAAAACCCTCGAAACAATCGTTTACCGCGATCCCGTAACCAGACTGCGCCTCACCGTGCGTTACACCCTTTACCCTGATTTCCCCGCCGTCGAATGGGTTCTCCGCTTTAAAAATGAGGGATCGTCCGAGACCCCGGTCATCGCTGAGGTCTTGAGTTGTGCCGTCCATTTTGACGACTGGACTGGAGGTGAAACGGCCCTTTATCGTGCCTTAGGGAGTGATGCACAACGGTCCGATTTCGCGCCGGTCCGCGATGTCCTCTCTGAAGATACAGAAATCAATTTTGGTCCAACGCGTGGCCGTTCTTCAGATGAGTTGGCTCTTCCCTTTTTCAATATTGCCGGTCCGGACAGGGGAATCGTGGCCGCCATAGGTTGGAGTGGCAAGTGGAAGGCATCCGTCAAAATGAGCAGACCCCACACTCTCAACCTTGAGAGTGGAATGGCCAAGACCCATTTCCGGCTAATGCCAGGGGAGGAAGTACGATCTCCTTCGACAGCCCTGCTGTTCTGGAAGAGCAATGACCGGATGGCCGGCCACAATCTCTTTCGACGTTTTGTTCTTGTCCATCATACCCCGCGACCGGGTGGCAAGCCTCTGGAGCTGCCACTCAGCCATGGCGTCGGCTTTGGCGGCCCTTTCCCTTGCAATGAATATGTTTGCGCAACGGAAAGCTACACGCTGGCTATGATCGACCGCCTCCGTCAGTTCGGAATCGATCCCGACGCCTGCTGGATTGATGCAGGTTGGTATGAGAACGATACTAACTCTTGGTGGTCCGGCGTAGGGAGTTGGTTTCCCAGCCGGACCAGGTTTCCGCGTGGCTTGAAACCCGTGACCGAAGCTGCGCGAAAATGGGGGAAAGGCTTCGTGGTCTGGTTCGAGCCTGAACGTGTCTACGAATCAACCTGGCTCGACCACGAGCACCCCGAATGGTCGACCCGGATTGCCGGAAATCCCAACCGTTTGCTCAACCTGGGAAACCCCCAGGCTCTGAACTGGCTCACTGACCATATTTCAAATTTTCTTCAGTCGGAGGGGGTAACGGTTTACCGGCAAGATTTCAATTTCGACCCCGCCCCCTATTGGCAAGCAATGGACACATCTGAACGTGTGGGCATTGCGGAAATGAAGCACATCGAAGGATTGTATGCTTATTGGGACGCTCTTCTGGCGCGGATTCCAGGTCTTCTCATTGACAATTGCGCCTCCGGGGGGCGCAGGATTGACCTGGAAACCATTGGCCGTAGTGTGCCCCTCTGGAGGACCGATTACAGCTATTTTGAGCCGAATGGCTACCAATGCCACACTTACGGCCTCCAACTATTCCTCCCCTGCAGCGGGACCGGCAACAACAACACACAGAAATACTATTTCCGAAGTTCCATGGGCGGGGCGGTAGTCCTAGGCTGGGAGATTAATGGGACCTATAACAATGCCCCTTTCAACCTGGTCCAGGCGCACGAGGATATTGCCGAATTCAGGGCTCTCCGGCCCTATTTTGTAGGAGATTTCTATCCCTTGACGGAATACTCGACCTCCGACGAGGCTTGGGCTGCCTTCCAGTGGAACCGACCGGACCAGCAGGACGGAATTGTTCTGGCCTTCCGGCGGCATCAGGCCATCCAGCCTCTGATCAGGGTCACACTGCGTGAACTCGAACAGGAGAGCGATTACCAGGTGAGCTTTGAGGACTACGGGATCACTCTATCGAAAAAAGGACGTGAGCTAGGATCCGGATTGAATCTCAAGATTCCGGAGGCGCCCGGTTCGTTGCTGCTCAAGTACTGCCGCATTCACTGAGATCCTTAGCTCATTTTTCAAGGGTGAAGTTTCATTTCTCATCCCAGGCAATTGAAGATGACGTAAAATTCCTGGATTTTGGATCCAGGCTGCGACCCCCAAGGGGTCGTTGTAGATTTTCGCATCTTACCGGGGGTATCGCGGCGACCGCCGTCGCCGCTCAACCCGCGGCTAATGGCTTGCATCCCAGGGGGGATGACTTAAGAGGGTGTTTAAAAAGCTGAACCGATTGCAAGCACTAAGGCAGGGCGCTTTCGCCGAAAGCGCCGCCAAGGTTGACGCAGGAGGACGGCTCGGCGAGCTGTCCCTACCTCTTCACGCAAAGAAGCCCTTTTTAAACACCCTCTAAGATTAAAACTGGGGCGCCCTCGTCCCGCAACTTGCAAGACGCCGTGAGGGCACGGCGTCTCCAGTCGCACTTTGAATTGCACCCCCCGGATGATAACCAATGCGAATGCCGAATCACGATATGCTAGTATTGGTCCTTGTTGTCGAGAAGCGCCTGATTTAGAAATATCCCTTTTTTGAGGAGCGGTAGTTGTATGGGGCTATCTGCCCGGTTGGCCAGCTACTTCAGTGCTCAGGTCCGTTCTCGGGGGGCAGTTTATTACTCCCGCGGTTCAGTCCATTTGGATGATGTCTTCGATAACGGCGTGGAGGCGACAGTTTGGGGCACTACTGAATACTACGTTACGTTCTGGTTTGAGAAGAATACTCTGTATGCCGGTTGCGACTGCCCCTATTCCGCCGAATATGGTGCTTGCAAGCATCTGTGGGCTACTGTGCTTGCTGCTGAAAAGAAAGGATTCTTGTCGGGCCTCGACCCTAGAATCCCCTTGCGCTTCGAGGTGGAAGATGCGGGCTTCGGCGATCCTGACCAAGAGGTAGGTGCTGATGGCGAGGTCTTCGAAGATGGTGAGACGCCGGTGTCGCGCTTTGATCTCCCACGAGGAGCGCCCGAGGGACGCGTCCGGGAAACCCCAAAGGCTGGAAAATCGAAGAAAACGCCCCCGGCAGCTTGGAAGAGCAAGCTAAATACACTGGTTCAGAACCTGTCTTACATTCAGGCTCCTGTGGAGTCAGTCTGGCCGCCCTCCCGGGAGATTGGTTACATCGTTGATGTTTCACAGTCTCTTGCCGGAGGGGGACTTTGTCTCGAAATCGCGGTTCGAGAACCCAAGCAAAATGGGGAGCTGAGCAAGTTTCGAGCTCTGCGGATCCCCCTCTCCCAGGTCAAGAAGCTGCCCGACGCTGCAGACCGGGAGATCATTTCGGCCTTGGTCGGAGCGAGCGAAGCCGGGGCC
>DATKMG010000575.1:0-4998 GCA_035541995.1 Terriglobia bacterium | reverse complement strand
AACTTGCTGATTTCTAGAAGGTAATAGCGGAGAGGATCATAACGAACCAGTTCCCCACGTTCGGCCTCAGCTTCGGCTGAAAAGATCTCTTGGGCTTCTGCCTTTTCCTTGGGCACAAGCAGCTGTTGAACTAGATCTTGTTCACCCTGCGGGCCCTCCTCTTCTTCCTGCAATTCTGGCGGCAGGTCTTCCGGTATCATAGGTTCTTGGGAATTAGTAATAGTCGTTTCCTCGATCGTCTTGGGTTTCCAAGCTCGCCGTACCCGTCATTTGGGCGAGCAAAAGGTTCCGCTCGTTTCCTTTCAAGTCGCGTTCCAGCCGGGAAAGGGCAATATTGACAACATCCCGGTGGTGAAGGTTCTCCATTCCGGGCTCGGAAACGATTTCCAGCCAAAGTGAGTGGATCCGCTCGATATCCTCCTCATTCAGGGAAGGGGCATGAGCGCCTAGAATTACTTCATAGATTTTACCGTTATGCTGCAGAATTCGGCAACGGACTGTTAGCTTTGGCTTGTCGTGCGCCTGTTCCCAGGCTTGGCCAAGACGCAGCGCTTGCTCCTCGGGGGTCATAACCGCCGACCGCCCTAAAATGATTTCAGTGGATTGCAGGTTGGCAGCAGTCTGGGCAATAGCTTGGTAGACATTCGAGGAGGGGACCACCAACAGGTCCACGTGTTTCCCCGCCTTCTCCGCAAGAGCGACCACCTGACTGAACAACAACTGCTCGTAGCTGGTAAACAGTTGTTGCTCATGGATATCTTTGTATCCCTGAACCGGACCCTGCAGGACATGAACTGTCATGACCACCAGATTCTTCCTCCCCGTATGGGTCAGCTCTAAAGCTTTGCGCAGGTGATCCAGCCTCGTATAATCTCGAACTACACAGAGGGTATTCCCCGGGCGAACCTCCACAGACTTTGCAGAAACCGCTTCTTGAGGCTGCAATCGGAACTGGTCCATTGCCTGGTAAGCTTCTTTACCACGTTTCCTCTTGTTGGCATGCTCCGAAGCCACAAAAAGGCAAAAGAAAACGAGAGAGAAAGCAATCCCACTAATCGTCGCCACTTGTTTGGTAATCATGTTAACTGCCGCAATGGCGAACAGGAAAGCAGTGATCATGCCCAAGCCTATCGGAATTTCGTTCCGTCCCAAAACAACATTAAAAGGGACTTTCCATTCTCTCGGAGTGCGGTCCTTAAACCGAAGCACCAACACTGCCAGAGCCTTAAATGCAAACGACCAGACCACTCCGAATGCATAAGCTTCCCCCAGGACGTAGACATTGCCGCGCGCGCCAATGATAGTCAGCACCTGCAGCGAGACGATCAAGTTGAGGGTGCGGTAGGAAGTCCCATATGTCCGGTGCGGTTTGCGGAACCAGTCTGTCAGCACCCCGTCTTCACTGACGCGATTGAGCACGGCATTGGATCCGATAATCGCTGTATTGACGGCACCGGAAAGCATCAAAAACCCTACGAGTACGATGAATCCCTGAAATAGAATCCTCAGCGAAAGTGGACCTGCCAGGTTCATGGCAATCCCGCTGATCAGGTTATCAAAATACTGAGGTCTGACGTTGTCCGGGATGATGGCATAGCCAAAAAATGAAACCAAGGAGGTGAACAGGAGCGAGTAAACAAAGATGACCAATCCGGCCCGCATCAGGTTCCTGTGCTTGGGATACTCAAGTTCGCGGTTGACCTGGGCCAGGGTCTCTTCTCCCGACATGGCCAGAATGGAATGGCCGAAGGCAATCAGAATTCCAATGAGGCCCAGGAGTCTACCCGCCTCGGGGAGAATTCCCAGGTGAGGTTTTACTTCGACGACTTCAGGCGAGCGAGGAACAGCTGGATGAGACTCCACGTCTTTCCCCTCGAACATCTTTGGAATCAAACGCGGCATCCACCCCACCGCATCGTCATTAAATGATAGGTTTTGAGGAATCGGGGTTGGTGGAAGGCGTTGCTTTTCCGGCCGAATGAAGATCGTGATGCTGCTCCATAGGATCATAACCACTACCATGGCTGTGGTCACATACATGATCTTCAAAGCATCGTCGGAGGATTCATGGATCCCCTTCGTGTTGCGCCGCCAGAAATAGAGAATGACCACTACGGCAATCCCGCCCGCCAGATGGTTAATGGTGTCTTTGTTGGGATACCAGGGGTGGCCGAGATAAGTGACTGTTTGGGAGACCAGGCCAATGATGTATTGACCGGCTGAGGCTGCCGAGATGGGCCCCGTGAGGATATAATCAAACATTAAGGCAGAAACAGAGAGCTTTGCCAGTGTCCCTCCCATGGCTTCTTTGACGACCCGATAAACGCCCCCACGAGTGAACATCGCGCAGGATTCAACATAAACCGCCCGAACGGCATAGGAGAAAAGCATGACCCCGAGAATAAACCAGGCCGCAGCGCGTCCCACGGCGTGCTCCGCGATACCTCCTGCGTAAAAGGCAGAAGAGCCCAGGTCGGCCAGGACGATCGCAGCCGCTCGCCAAAAAGAGATGAACGTGAGCATGACCGAGGTGGCAACGACCACTTTGGTTTTAGCAGTCAAGGTTGAATCAGTAGGCAAGGTGTCTGGCTCCCGCAGTCAATGAGTCTATGGCAGAGTCGGCAAACCTTCTTCGCCGTAAAAACAAAAAAGGCTCCATGGCACTTCCTGCGTGTGCCTGCAGCCTGATCGGTAATTCGTTTTCCTTCATCCTTTGGACTATTGTACGCCCTTCCTTCTGGCAGTCAACCACGAGTTCAGCATAGATAGAAGGACTGTTTAGCCATGTGGCAGTAGTCTCAAGACCGGATGTTCCCTGAAATCAACAACGCCATCAGAAACAGCTAATAATAGTCGTTTCCCCTGTCATCTTGAGTTTCCAGGCTGGTGGTACCGAGTAATTGGGCGATAACCAAATTGCGTTCGCTACCGCTCAAATCATGTTCCAGGCGAGCAAGTGCCGCCGTCACGATGTCTTTGTGGTGCAGACTCTCAGTCCCAGGCTCAGAGGTGATGTTAAGCCACAGCTGGTGGATTCGGTCGATGTCGTCTTCGGAAAGGCTGGGCGCATGAGCCCCGAGAAAAACCTCATACATTTTCCCACTCGGTTCAATGACCCGGCAGCGCACCTGCGCTTTGGGTTTATTAGGGGTCTCCTCCCAAGCCTGCCCCAAGCGCAAGCATTGCTCCTCGGGGCTTACCACCGCCGAAGGTCCCAAGACGATTTCGGATGATTGAAGGTTAGCCGCCGTCTGGGCAATGGCCTGGTAGACGTTGGAAGAAGGGACTACCAGCAGGTCCACATGCTTGCCTGCTTTCTCGGCAAGCGCCACGACCCGGCTGAACAAGAGTTGCTCGTAACTGGTAAACAGGCGTTGTTCATCAATGTCCTTATAGCCGGCTAGCGGCCCCCGGATGACGTGTACAGTCATCACGACGAGGCTTCTTCTGCCAGTATGAGTGTATTCCAGAGCCTTGCGAAGGTGTTCGAGGCTATTGTAATCCCGAACCAGGCAAAGAACATTTCCCGGACGGACCTCCACCGTCTCACTAGAGACAGACTCCTGGGGTTGAAGCCGGAATTGGTCCAGTGCCAACCGGCTCTTCTCCACACGACGGGCTTCGTTGATGCGCTCAGAGACAAAGAAAACTGTCGAAAAGACCGCCGTGATTAGCAGGCCACAGATGGTGGCCACCTGCTTGGTGATCATGTTGACACCGGCTAGAGTGAAGAGAATTAAAGTCACGATTCCCAGTCCAATGGGGACTTCGATTTTTCCAATTCGCAGATTTAGGGGAACTCTCCACTCACGGGGGGTCTTTTCTTTAAAGCGCAGGACCAGCATGGCCAGTGAATTGAAGGAAAATGACCAGATTACCCCGAACGCATAAGCTTCACCAAGGAGTATGACGTTTCCACGAGAGCCGATGATGGTCAGCAACTGAAGCAGAACTATCAGATTAATGGTTCTGTAAGAGGTCCCGTACTTGTAGTGAGGTTTCCGGAACCAGTCAGTCAGAACTCCGTCCTCACTGACTCTGTTGAGAACGGCATTGGAACCAATAATGGCCGTATTAGCAGCGCCCGAAAGCATCAAGAAGCCCACCAGCACGATAAACCCTTGGAATAGGAGTCTCAAAGACACCGGTCCTACCAGGTTCATGGCAATTCCGCTAATCAGGTTGTCAAAATACTGATGCCTGAGGTTGTCGGGAATAATGGCATAGGCAAAGAACGAAACCAGGGATGTAAAAAGTAGCGAGTAAACGAAGATGACCAGACCAGCCCGCATCAAGTTCCTGTGCTTTGGGTATTCAAGTTCGCGGTTGACCTGGGCAAGTGTCTCCTCTCCCGACATGGCCAAAATCGAATGGCCGAAGGCAATCAGGATCCCGATGAGGCCCAGGAGTTTTCCTGCATCGGGAAGAATCCCCAGAAGAGACTTCTCCTCGACAGCCCCGGGTGAAAGAGGTGTCCCTGGCGTGGTTTCCGTGAGTTTCTTCCCGAACATCCCCGGGATCAAACGGGGCATCCACCCGACCGCGTCTTGATTAAAGGAAAGATTGTGGGGGACCGGGGCCGGTGGAAGCCGTTGTTTATCTGGCCGAATGTAGATAGTCAGGCCGCTCCATAGGATCATCAGGACCACCATCGCCGTGGTCACATACATGATTTTCAGAGCGTCTGTGGAGGATTCATGGATTCCCTTTGTATTGCGCCACCAGAAGTAGAGAATGACCGCAGCAGCAATACCGGCAGACAGTTGGTTAATAACCTCTTTGCTCGGATACCAGGGATGGCCGAAGTATGTGACAGTCTGAGCAATCAGGCCGATGACGTATTGACCTGCTGAAACAGTCGAGATCGGGCCAGTCAGGATGTAATCGAACAACAAGGCAGAGACCGAAAGCTTGGCCAATGTACCGCCCATGGCTTCTTTGACGACCCGATAAACGCCCCCACGAGTGAACATCGCGCAGGATTCAACATAAACCGCC
>DATKMG010000574.1:0-5359 GCA_035541995.1 Terriglobia bacterium | reverse complement strand
TCGTTCACTACTCAACACGCAATGCCATAACGGGATCGACAGTTGCCGCACGTCGAACTGGAAGATAACTGGCCAACACAGCTATACCCATCACGAGCACCCCGACAACAGAAAAGGTGACCGGATCCCTGGCTGTGATCTCATAAAGCAGGCTCGCCAGCATCCGGGTCAATGCAAGTGAAGCAGCCATTCCGACGGCAAGCCCGGAGATGACAGCTGATTGTAATCTGCGATACATGCGCTCCGGTTCAGGCAAGAAGACGGATCGCGGAATACCTGGACAGTCAGTATGTGCTCGGAGCCGAACCCTGGGTCCACCAGCGTTAGGCGCCAGAGGCTCCTGATCAGAAGTCCTGCGCTAATGACAAGAATGAAAGCGAGTGTGACTTCCCCTGCGATCAGCCAATTGCGGAAACGGTTTCCAATTCTCCATGTCAATGTCGATCCATAGGTCTTGAAGAGTTCCCCGAGATCCAGGCTGGCAAAGCTGATTGCGGGTATAACGCCGGACACCAGCCCGGACAATACGGTCAGGGCCAATACAAACAGACCCACCGGCCAATCGATTCCCACCTCCAGTAATCGGGGAGTATCCCTTGGCAAGGCGGATTGCAGCATCGCGATAACTTTGAATACCAGCAGAAGCCCAAGTCCGCCCCCTGCAAATGCCAGGAAGAGGCATTCACTTAAGATTTGCCGGGCGATTCGTTGCGGTGTGGCTCCCAAGGACGCACGGATGCATATCTCTTTCCGACGCGCGGATGCACGGGAGAGTGAAAGGCTGGTGACATTGACGCAGGCAACCAGCATGACAATTCCCACAGCCCACAATAAGATCTGCGAACGGCTTCGGAGGTTGCCAACCAGATCCTGTCGTAATGGAATGAGAGTCGCATCGGCATTCCAATTCCGTGCCATGGGGTAGGGAAACTCCGCGATGACATGCGCTATCAGTTGCCGGATCTCCTCCTGAGCCTGTTCGAGAGAAACATTGGAACGCAGCCTCGCTACCACAGGCATGAATCCTGTTCCCCAATAGTCTTCCAAATTGGAAAGATCCATCTGCAAGGGTATCCAGAGAAGCGCAGCAGAGGAGGGGAAAGCAAAATTCTTGGGCATGACCCCGATTACCTGCCGATTCTGACCGCCAATCGGAACCCAGGTTCCGATAACGCTCGGATTAGCGCCAAATCCGGCTGCCCACAACGTGTGGCTCAAGACGACGACATGATTTCTTCCGGGAAGATCCTCTTCCGGATAAAAAGTCCGCCCAACAGCGGCTTGGGTGCCCAGGAGTGAGAATAAATTAGAGGAGACGGCACTCCCCTGGAGGTGTTCCCTCCGGCCCTTCAAGTTAAGGTTGAATTCGGCATCTGTGCTGAAAGCCGCGACGTCCATGGTGGTTGATTGCCGCTGTAATGCGGCGACAGCCCCCTTGGGATAAAAACCAGTCAGGCGGATTAATCTCTCCGGTCTTGAGAAAGGCAAGGGCCGGATGAAAATGTCCTTGACGATGCAAAACAGTACCGCGCTACTACCGATACCTATCGAAAGGGAAAGAATCGCAGCAATCGCAAAAGCTGCATTACGGACGAGCGAATGCTGCGCATACAGCAGGTCCTGTCGAAGCTCCTCGAGACCGGCTCCCGAACGCACCGTGCGCACCTTCTCTTTGACCTGGTCGATACCGCCAAGCTCGATTTGGGCTGCGCGGTGGGCTTCCTCCAATCTTGCTCCCTGCCTGACCTTTTCATCCGTCAGCATTTCGATATAGGAACGCACTTCCTCATCGAGCTCCTTCTCAACGTGTGCTCTATGGAAGAGGTTACGGACGAGACTTCGAAGCCGGGAGAATAAACGCATAAGACTTCTCACTCAGTCTGTTTCAAGCGCGCGCGAAATTGCGAGAGTAATACGCCCCCATTGCTTGGTTTTGGCGTCGAGTTGGCGTTCTCCTCCTCGGGTCAACCGATAATATTTAGCTTTGCGGCGATTCTCCGATTCGCCCCAGGTAGAGACCACCCATCCTTCTTCCTCCATTCGGTGGAGGGCTGGAAACAACGAGCCCGGTTTGACTTGAAAAGCGCCTCGGGTAACCTGCTCGATGCGCCGCGAAATGGCCAAGCCATGCATCGGTCCCAGACCAAGCGTTTTCAAAATGAGCATGTCGAGTGTTCCTTGCACAACTTCAATTTGTTTGTCAGCCATCGGGTCTCTCCTATAGAACGACGATACGAGAATACCGGGTTACTTATAGAATGTCAATAGGTCTTATGAGCAATTCTCTTTTCTACGCCAGGAGAGTCCCAGGAGTAGACAAAACAGCCTGTGTCTCTGATGTGCAGGAGGATCGACGGAAGCTGACCCGATATGGGCAAATCCCTCGAAGCCGGCATGTTTTCATGATAGTTTAAGCTTCAATGCACAGGCATTGATGTGGGATACCAGATCTGATATTGTGTCCCTTACTGTCAACAATCCCGGTAATTGACCGAAGGTCGTACTGGCTGACGGAGCCTCTGCATTAATGGGTCGACACATTTACAATTCCGCGGGGTTGCTTCTGGCATGTTATTTCATCCTCGGGCAGACTTTTGCCTCTTCGGTTGACCAAGAATGGCGATTCTATGGTCATGATCCCGGAGGCATGAGATTTTCCCCGCTCACACAAGTTAACAGTGCAAACGTCGGGCAGCTCCAAAGAGCTTGGACTTATCAGGCAAGTCGAGGATCAGGAAGTCATTCTGTCGAAATCGAGCCTTTTGAGAGTACCCCGTTGATGGTGGATGGCATTCTATATTTCACAACACCTACGAGCTGCGCGATTGCCGTGGATGGAGAAACCGGGGAAGAAATCTGGGCATTCGATCCGTTTTCCGGCCAGGAGGTTGCACACCGTCCCATGCCCAGTCGTGGGGTTGCTTATTGGGAAGGGAATTCGTCAATCACTCGGACAGGCGAGGAGAACAGGGACGACAAGCGCATCTTCTACGCCACCGTGGATGGACGTCTCTTCGCCCTGGATGCAAAGACCGGCAAACCTTGTCAGGGATTCGGAATCGGTGGGGCCATTGATCTACGTAAAGGCATCGCGGACAAGTGGCCTCAAGGCCGGGTCGAGTTGACTTCGCCACCCGCCATTTACAGGGATCTTGTCATAACGGGATCCAGTCTTCAGGAGTTCCCGTCGAAAGGCCCAAGCGGGGCCGTTCGTGCCTTCGATGTCAAGACCGGGAAGCTGGTCTGGAGGTTTGACACGGTTCCGGGATTAAGCCAGGCGGGATACGAGACCTGGGAGAGCGGCGCCGGGGACGACCGGTCTGGAACTAATGTGTGGTCGATCATGAGTGTTGACGTGGATCGGGGCCTGATATTTCTTCCCATCGGATCGCCCTCCTATGATTTTTATGGAGCCGATAGGAAAGGGCAAGATTTATTCGGCAACTCACTGGTGGCGTTGGATGCAGGCACGGGCAAGCTCATCTGGCACTACCAGTTGGTGCACCACGATATCTGGGATTATGATGTGGCTTCGCCGCCCAGCCTGGTCACCCTCCGGCGTGAGGGCCGTGAAATCCCGGCTGTGGTTCAATTGACAAAAATGGGGTTCATGTTCGTGTTTGACCGTCTGACGGGCAAGCCGATATTTCCCATCGAAGAGCGTCCTGTTCCTCAGAGCCAGGTCCCCGGGGAAACGACATGGCCCACACAGCCTTTTCCCATCAAGCCCCCGCCACTCGGCAGGATCCTGGTGACGCGCGAAGATATAACCACGGTAACGCCGGAGTCGCGCCAATATTGCCTGGAGAACTTCGGTTCCACGTTGCCGGGCCGTATTTTCAATCCTTGGGGGCTGGAGCTTAGCTTGGAGATGCCAGGCACTCTCGGAGGCGCCAATTGGTCTGGGACCTCCTTCAATCCCCTTCTAGGGTACATCTTTGTAAACATAAACGAGGTGGGTGCTGTCGGCTACATGAAGCCGCAGCTTCCAGGTTCTCCTGAAGCATACGTCCGCGCCAGTAAGTGGGGCGCCTATGCGCGTTTTTGGGATGAGAACCATTACCCATGTCAGCAACCCCCGTGGGGTACCCTAAACGCCGTGGACTTGAGCACAGGCGAAATTGCCTGGAAGGTTCCGCTCGGGATCGTGGATGAACTCGACGCAAAGGGAATCCCCAAGACGGGTGTGCCGAGCCTTGGAGGATCAATCGCCACTGCGGGAGGATTAGTATTCATTGCTGGAACAAATGACCGCCGCTTTCGCGCTTTCGATGCGCAAACCGGAAAAGAGCTCTGGGTCACCAAGCTCGAAGCCAATGGTCATGCGACACCCATGACGTTCCTGGGAAAAAGAACGAAAAAGCAATTCGTGGTGATCGCCGTCGGGCCCGGAGGATACTTCAGTACAGAGGCGTCCACTTCACCTCTGTTGGCTGCATTTGCCCTGTTCCCGGAGGGGCAAGCGGGTCCGACAACGGCCATGCGGGCAGCTCAACAGAGGGAGATCGCGTCCGGACCCGGGCGTGAGCCCCAGCAGATCCAGGGGTTTACACAGGCAGTCACGCAGCCGATCCTCTTCAGCCACAAGCGCCACAGCCAAGAGGGAATGAATTGTGGAGGTTGCCATCAGGAATCAGGGACAGGCGAACGACTGCAGATCCCGGGGATCCCTGAATGTATGAGTTGTCATGGGAGCATCTTGAAGGAAAACCCTGTCATTCAGAAACTGACACAACTCGCGAAAGAAGGCCAGAAGGTTTCGTGGAACCGAGTGTATCGGCTTCCCGAATTTGTGTTCTTCAGTCACCAGAAGCATGCTAACGCGAAGGTGGATTGTACGATCTGCCATGGCCCAGTGTCTGAACGGGATTCGCTCTGGCAGGAGAGGGACATTTCCATGGGGGCCTGCGTCGATTGTCACAAGATTCGAAAGGCTTCCATCTCTTGTGGGTTCTGCCACGACATTGGGCACTGATCGGAGGGACGATGCTGGTTAACAGGCGTACTCTACTTAAGAGTTTAATTTCGGGTTGTTCCTTGGCGCTTACGCATCCCGGGTCCTGGTTGTCTGAGGCTTCGGATCTAGACGGTCACTTTCGAATTTGGGATATGCACAGCCACCTCCATGGTGTGCCTGGCGATACCCCCGAAGAACGAATGGCAGTGCTGATCCAGTTTGCCGATCGCTTAGGGATCGAACGGCTCATCCTCTCCCAGGGGTACTCTGCTGAGTTCCATCCCACTTCGGCACAGATTCGCGAAGAAAACGATCGGGTACTGCGGGCTTTTCGACGCTTTCCCGACCGTGCTTACGGCTCTGTGTATCTAAGTCCTGCCTATCCTGAATTCAGCCTGCAGG
>DATKMG010000573.1:0-13881 GCA_035541995.1 Terriglobia bacterium | reverse complement strand
CTGCCACATACAGATGGAAATGAGCTGAAGACACGAGACCGCTTTTTTGATTATTTCTCCGGTTTTCTACAAGCTGAAGACGATTCGGTGGCGGGCGCCAGTTGGGATGACATCGTCACACTCCGACAGGGTCTGTCAATCGATCATGGAAGTTCATTTTCGCAAGAGCCTACTCAATCCTCTCCAACACGAGCATCGTGCTATCGAAATCCCCGATCAGTTTGAAATCCAGGCCGTGGTTCATCATGTAAGATCCGCTGAGGGTCTCCTTCTTCTCCACTAGCTTGTCATCGAGGGGCTTGAGACGGTAGACCGCATCCTCTACCAGGCCACGTGGATAAATGGTCGGTGCGGGTCGCAGGAGTTGTTGAGAGTGCTGGAAGACGAACATGACGGCCTGTCGGCCGTCCCGAGAAACGTATTGAGTCGCAGTCAAGTTGCTCTCGAACGGCGAAGAAAGACGGTATAGACTTCCTTCTTGCAGTGTCATACGGACACTCTTGTAGTAATCCGCCATTTTCTTGCCAAAGGAAAGGTCTTCCGAAGACCATTTGCGCAGATCACAGCAGAAGCCGAACGACCCTCCCATCCTCATGCCCGCCAGAAATCGGAACTTCAGCGGCAGACTCCGGTCGTTGCTACCGGGGTTATCCCCTACTCCTCCGTTGATCATTCGGGGTGCATAGGCCATGGAATACCCCTGCCAGATGCGCAGGCCATCGAAAGCATCCCCGTTGTCACTGGTGTTGACCTGTTCCATCCGGGTAAGCAAGCCGAGGTCTACACGCCCGCCTCCGCCCTCACTGGTCTCAAATTCCACCGAGGGGTGTCTGGCTCGAAGAAGGTCCACAAGTTCATAGAAATTGTCCACATACTTGACCCAGATGCGCTTCTGTTCGGAGGCAGGAACTTCAGGCCAGCCAGGCTCAGAAACGTGGCGGTTCATATCCCATTTCACGATTTTGATGTCGTTCTCGGAAAGGAGCTTGTCGAACACGTTAAGGAGGTACTCTTTCACATCGCTTCGAGCAAGGTTGAGCATTAACTGATTACGTCCCTCGCTACGTGGGCGGCCCGGGAAGTTGATTACCCAATCGGGGTGTTGCCGGTAGAGCGCGCTCTTGGGATTGACCATCTCAGGCTCCACCCACAACCCAAACTCCATGCCTAGACTATGGACATAATTGATGAGGGGCGTAAGACCGTGAGGGAATTTATCCGGATCAGGCCACCAATCACCAAGACCGGCGTGGTCGTCCTTACGCTTACCGAACCACCCGTCGTCCACCATGAAGTGTTCAACCCCAAGCTTGGAGGCAAGGTTGGCGAACTCCTTCTGATTTGACTCGTTTACAGCAAACTCTGTTACGCACCAGGAATTGAAGACCACAGGGCGCGGGCGAGGTGTCGGCTGCTTGGGCAAGATCTCCTCGCGCTCGAAATCGTGCATGAGCCGCGACATCTCTCCAAAGCCCTCATCAGTGAAGCCACCGTAGTAAGGTGGCGTCGTAAGGGTCTCGCCGGGCTTGAGAAGATAGCCGAAGTCAAAGTCGTTGTAACCTCCCACGATGCGGACTTGCAGATTCGGAGTCTGCTCCACCACCAATCTCCAGTTACCACTCCATCCCAGGGCGCCGAACCAAACACGACCATGCTCTTCGTCGGATTCTCCCCGGTAATCGACTGCGAACCAGGGATTCATCTGGTGGCTGGTCACCAGACGCCGGCTGTCCAGGACTTTCTTACCTTGGTGGATGAACTCCCGCGTGAGCTGATTTTCACCTGCCCAGCGACCAGGAAGATAGCTGAGGCGGTAAGAATCTCCAGGAGGTACGTGCCAGACACCGGATTGGGCACTCTCCACAACCAGAGGTTGAGACGTCTGATTCTGAATTATCGAAGATTTGCAGACGATGTTATGTTTCGGGTAGACACGGTAGATGAGGTCCACGACCAAGTCATACTGGATATCCTTCATCCGGATGGTGAGGGTGTTGTCTTTGATCTCTTGGGAGACGTACTTGAGCACCAGGTCACGGACACCATCGGCCAGGGTCACTTTGAGACATGGCTCGTCGTAACGCATGCCACCCCATGCCAGATATTCCTCGGTTGTCATACTTTCCGGAGACTCGAATGCGTACCCCTCACTGGTGCGAGCTGCTGTGAAGTCCTGGTCGCGTCGGATTCTCTTGCCCCAGTAAATAAACTGCAGGCCATCGAGTTCGTTCACACCCAGGACATAGGATGTACGCTCGGTCTCCAAGATCCACAACTTTCGATCGGGGAGATAACGAATGGGTGTCCCCACAGAAGGAAGTGCCATGCAGAGCCCGGACAATGGCGGAATGAGAAGCACCGCTGAGACGACGAAACCGAGGGTAGACATGCATATCAACGCTGCCGATATTCTGTAAGTTCTGTGTTTCATTTTCGATGCTCCTGTGCTCGTCATGAGGGAACGACCGGGTTAGTGGGGAACTGAGCCCGCCGGTCCGAACCACGAACAACAAGTCGAATTAAGTCGAGGCAGGAATCCGAAGCAAAGATCCTATTCACGGTACGGGCCTGACCACGACAGAATAACCCGGATCAACGCCCCAGCCTAACCGGCCTGCCGAACTGACTTTCGAACAGCTTTAACATCCAATCGCGGTGTTTTGAAAGGAACGTACTGAAGCCATCTGGATTGGCCGGATCGAACTGCGGCTCGTCCCAGTCCAGCCTTGGCATTTCGCCCAATTCTTCCACCGAGCCTTTGGGATCTTCGGGGCGGTCGATATGTTGGCCGACATATCGATTCCCTTCGAAAACTATGGCCTTGGCTGGACCCCAACCGGGAGAAATTGTGTAGACGCCGTCCTTGCGGCTCACCTCGTGGCCGTAGTGTGCCGTACCTTCCACGTAAAAAAAGTTGTCGCGGAACACGGCACGGTCGGCCCACCCCTCCCAGTTTGTTACTGCCAGCATCTGGACGTCTAAACCGGAGCCCACGTAGACGGCGTTATCATGAACTGTGGTGTTCTCGGCAGCACCGGCAAGGTGGAAAATCCGGGTCCGGTCGTTCCGGCTAATGTTGTAACGTATTAGGGTACCGATGTTTCCGATGTGGCCAGGACCATCCTCCTTAGTCGGATCTCCCGGGGTACAGATCAGCATGAAGCCACCCTCGTTGTCGTGGCTGTAGTTATACTGAAAGAGTGTATTCCGGGAGTTATAGTCAGAGTCGAATCCTTCGCCGTCGAGGGTGGTCCGGGTGAAGGACGCTTCGTTAAGCTGGAATAATGAGTTATCGGTTGACCAAGGCCAGATGCCGGCGTTGTAACTGCCAGCCCTGCGGTTGCAGTTGCGAGCGATGTTGTGTTCCACTAAAACACTATCAGTGGCCCAGGGTACAATGCCGTCGCCGCCGATGTTCTCGACGTAGTTGTCACGGATGATGACATTTGTGCTGGGAAACCAATGACTTCGCATGGCATGATAACTTTCGGCCACAATTGCCGAGCGGTCCACTTTCCACACTATGTTCCCTTCAATGACCAGACCATCGAATCGGCTTGGCACTTGGTTTCCGACCGTGCGGAACACAATACCACCATTGTCCTTGTGGCTGTGCTCGACCCCATTGGTTCCGTTGACGTCATGGATGAAAAGACCGGATATAACGATGTGTTTGGCGGTCCCGAAATTGTCGAGGAAGATGTGTACCCCGCGGCGAACTTCCGGTTGGGCACCGTGGTTGGTCAACTCAAGATGACGCACTTCGACCTGCTGAACGTTGTAAAGGCAGATCACATCTTCCACCTTGCCCCCACCGTCAATCAGCGGCATGGCTCCTTCACCGTAACGGTCGATGACAATTGGAGCCCCTTCGGAACCGGGACTCCTCACAATCAATTGTCCCTGCCATGCCGATCCGCTTTTGAAGAGAATACGGTCACCCGGCTTGAAGCGGGATGCGTTGACTTTGGCGAGGCTGCCCCAAGGCGAAGATTGTGATGTGCCCGTACCGGTGTCATTCCCACCGGCCGAGTCGACATAATAAGTCTCCGACATCACCGAGCCCACTCCCATCATGAAGTAGGCCAATAAGATCGGGCAAAGAACCCGCACGATTGATTTAGGCATGTTGCTCGTTTCCTCCCCGTGATCAGACTGCAGGTAAAAGACTCCAGAAATTGGAATTCTGTCCGAACTCGCGCTATAGTACAAGGATTCCATTATGAGCATCTACGCCATCGAGGTCACGACTATCGACGGCAAGTCACTGAAGATGGGCGTCTACCGCGGCAAGCCACTGCTTATCGTTAACGTGGCCAGCCAGTGCGGATTTACGCCTCAATACGAGGGGCTTCAGGCGATCTATGAGCGATGGAAAGAGAAGGGGCTGGTTGTTCTGGGGTTTCCATGTAACCAGTTTGGCCGTCAGGAGCCTGCCGGCGAGGAGGAGATAGAGCGCTTCTGCTCGTCGACCTACAATGTGACTTTCCCACTTTTTGCCAAGGTCAGGGTCAACGGAGAAAATGCCCATCCCCTATTCAAGTATCTCAAGTCCCAGAAGAGAGGCACATTGGGTACTCAGTTCATCAAGTGGAACTTCACCAAATTCCTGGTTGACAAGAGTGGCACAGTGTTGAAACGCTATGCGCCCAGAGATACACCGGAGAGAATCGCTAGGGATGTGATGCTCCTCCTGGGGTGAGCGTTCCTGCGGTGACCCTTTGATTCATGGAGTCCGCGCGTACCTGTTCGCTCAAATAACCCCGGAAGCTAAAGCAGAAGCCATGCTCTGCAAACGGCTGCTGAGTATCCAGCTTCTCATTTGACCGCTAAGGAGGCGTACGTGAAGATAAAAGCTCATCTGGTAACATTGGCTTTCGCTGTGGTCCTGACCGGTTTCGCACACTCAGCTCTAACCCAAGAAGAGAAATCGCTCTATAAGCGACTCGGCGGTTATGACGCAATAGCCTCCATAGCCCATGACTATTTTGGTCGGATCCGAAGCGATCCGCAATTCAGTCGCTTCACCGGGGGGCGGAGCCAGGATTCCCTCAAGCGCGCACGTCAGCTCCTGGTGGAACAATTCTGTGCGCTGACCGGGGGTCCTTGTGTGTATATCGGTCGCGATATGAAGACAGCCCATGGAGGGTTAGGGATTACCAAGCGGGATTGGGACGCAAGTATGAATCATCTGGTAGAGTCCATAGATAGGCAAAAAGTCCGACAAAAGGAAAAGGAAGAATTCTTGATGATCGTGGCGGCCTACGAGAAAGATATTGTTGAAAAAACTGAACCCTAGGCATTCAGACTACATCTGTCCCACACTTTTCCCCTCCACATGGTCATGCGGTCTGCTACCAATCGCACGGCTTGAAGCTGTCCGCAAGGTTGGAGGCAAAAGTTACACTTCTTCAAATCCCCAAACCGCCGGGGTAGCTAATTCAAGGCTGTTGCCCGCAGGATCCCGAAAGTAGATCGACTGTCCGCCTTCCGGCCAGTTGATTTCTGCTTCCAGAGTCACACCCTGCCGCTGCAAATGCTCACGCCAAATGGGTATTTCTGATGCCGATATTCTGAAAGCCAAATGCCCCTCTCCCCCAGTGCCATGCATTGGGACCATTATCCCGTTCACATAGCTGGGCTCCTTTCCGGTTTTCCCTGGATTGAAGAGCAAAAGGACTCCCTGCCCACAGCGAAAGAACACATGACGTCCGCATTGGCGACCTATTCTTTCGAGCCCCAGGACAGCGGTGTAGAACCGCTCAGCTGCATCCAGGTCAGAACAATACAAGGATGTTTCCAAGATCCCTTTTGAAAGTCTCAATTCCTCATCGCCTGCTCTTGATTGACTGTCGGTTTTCGGGCTGGAGCCGATACTGTTTGAATTTGTTTACAATCGAGCGGGGGGCCTCCACTTCCAGAAAGATCTTCTCACCGCGATAGGACTTCTGAATGAGTCTCCCCTTTGAATGAAGTTGCGAGAGGATGGCCCCATCATTATGCCCCAAGACGAAACTCGCTTTCTCCAGCGGGTCAGAGAAAAGGCATTCATCCAACTTCTGCAGCAGCGAAGGAATCCCCATTTTCTTGGCAGCTGAAATCGAGACTGCATTCTCGCGCGGAGTCCACTTCGGAGCCTCTTGAACCAAGTCGATCTTGTTGTAAACCTCAATAACCAACTTGGAGGAAACCTCAAGGTCATCCAGAACACGCATTACTGACTCCCGCTGCTGGCGAAAGTGGGGATTGGAGAGGTCGATGACATGCAGGAGTAAATCGGCTTCAGTCACTTCTTCCAGAGTAGCTCGAAACGCAGAAACCAAGGTGGGTGGTAATTTATTGATGAATCCAACCGTATCAGAAAGAATTACCTCTCGGTTGGAAGGTAGCCGAACTCGCCGCAGCAGTGGGTCCAGGGTGGCAAACAACTGATTTGTGGCCAATGTGGAAGCATTCGTGAGGGCGTTGAACAGCGAGGACTTTCCGGCATTGGTGTAGCCAACCAACGAAATGACTGGAACCGGAATCGAGCTTCGGAAAGAGCGGTGTAGGTGTCGATGGGATCGCACATGCTCCAGATCTTCTTTGATCTTATGGATCCGGCTCCGGATCTTGCGTTGATCCGTCTCCAGCTTGGTTTCTCCCGGACCTCGCGTACCGATGCCACCTCCCAATCTAGACAGTTCCACTCCTCGTCCTGCTAGACGCGGCAGGAGGTAGCTGAGTTGTGCCAGTTCAACCTGAAGTTTTCCCTCACGAGTCGCCGCGCGCCGCGCGAAAATATCGAGAATCAATTGAGTTCGATCGATGACTTTGCAGTCGACAGCTTTCTCCAGATTCCGTTGCTGGGCTGGAGTGAGATTTTCATCGAATATCACAACCTCCCCGGATAGAGCCTCGACCTCTCGCCTCAACTGCGCAAGCTTACCACGCCCGATGAAGTAAGCCGGGTCAACCCGCTCACGCTCTTGAGCCAGACGTCCGACCACCATTCCACCCGCTGAGACAGCCAAGCGACCGAGTTCCTCCAGCGAGTCTTCAATATCGACCGAAAGAGGATCCGCACTCACAGCTCGAGGAGAGGATTTCAGACAAAATCCAACCAGGATCACCCTCTCCGCGGCACGAGTGTTCATGTTGGTTATCAACTCTCGTTACTTGCTGCAACCGCGGTGGTATGGGCAGGCAAAGAGTAAGACTTCCCAGCAGCCACGGTGGAGATGGCATGTTTGAAGATGAGCTGGTCCTGGTTATTGGTCTCGAGGATCACGGAATACTTGTCAAAACTCTTCACCCTCCCGGTTAACTTGACTCCGCTTAACAGGTAAATGGTCACAACGACCTTATCTTTGCGGACGCTATTCAAAAACACGTCCTGAATGTTTTGCAGCTGCTTTTCCATAAAGCCTTTTATCCTCGCTATGCCTGGATTGACAGGGTCCCATTGAAATTACATTCTACCATCGGTGGTGTCATCATTACACTTAAGTCCTGCCAAGTCTCGGAATTCTGGCATCTGAATCGCTTGTTGCAGAGAATCCAGAAAAGTTCGAACTATGGACTGGGAGGTTGATTGCATGGAAAGATCGCCCCCAAACCCATCATACCAGATCACCTCATTTTCCTTCCGAAACCACGTCATTTGACGTTTTGCATAGCGCCGAGTCTCGCGTTGGGTCATCTCCACGGTCTCTGCCAAGGTTAGTTCACCTTGGAGATGCCTCACGACCTGTGAGTACCCGAGAGAGTTGAGTGCCTTCGAAGCCGGCGAATACCCACGGCTCAGAATGGACTTTACCTCTTCGACCAGCCCGTCTGCAAACATCTTGTCCACACGTCGATCAATGGCCTCGTAAAGGGATTTCCTCGGCGGGTTCAGCCCGATTTTTAGGATCTTGAACCCTTGGAGGGGCACGCGTCCTTCGTCAAAATGCCGGGAGATCGGTTTGGAGGTCAGAAGAAAGACTTCCAATGCGCGAACGATCTTTGGTCGGTCTTTGGCCGATATCTTCTTTGCGGAAACCGGATCTATCCGTTGGAGCAAGGTATGGAGATGGATGAGTCCTTTGCGCTCGACGATCTCGTTCAACCTATCTCGCACTACCTCAGACCGCTTTGGTCCGCTGAAAAGTCCCATTAACAATGCCCGAAGGTAAAAGCCCGTCCCGCCCACCACGATTGGCAAAATACGGCGTTCACTAATTTCCGCCAATACCGCTCTTCCCTGGGCCGCATAATCTCCAGCCGTAAATAGCTGGTCAGGATCCACTACGTCGATTAAATGGTGGGGGACATCTGATCGTTCTCTGCTGGTGGGTTTCGACGTCCCAATGTCTAAGGATCGGTAGACCTGCACCGAGTCACAACCTACAATCTCGCCCGAAAACGTCTTCGCCAGGTGAAGCGCCAGGCTGGACTTCCCACTGGCCGTCGGCCCAAGGATAACAATGAGCGGAGCCATTATAGCTTAAGTAAGAGATAGCGTAAGACCAAATAGAGTAAGAGCAAAGTAGCTAAAATACAGATTCCCAGTTGTTGCCCTCTTGATAATTTCATCTCTGTAGTGAATGGCTCAGAAACGAATATTGTAAAGATATGTGAACTGAAGGGTCAGTCGGTCGCCTGTATATGCATGGGGAAAATTCGGGAGCGGCTCAGAGAGCTTTATCGACGAAATGGCCGCCCGGTCGTAGGGAGAAATCCCGGAACTCCTGGTCACCTCCAACTTCTCAACCTTTCCGTCATTCAGTACGTCAAAGATCAAAACTACTTTGCCCTGGTAACCGCTCCGGATTACTTCTGGTATTACCGCATACCAATTATCTCGAACCCTAAAATAGATGGTTCTCAACCAGGAGGTGAAGTCTACTCCTTGGGTATCACTCAAGATCGAGGGCACATCAACGGAGAAATCCGGCATGCGTTTGTCAATGTGGGGAGTTCCACCCAGTTCCAAGCTCCCACCTCCGATTCCACCTCCTTTTCGAGCCTTCTCAAGAGAACTCTGAATGGATGAACCTGGTACCTCTAGACGGGCTACCAAATCCCTAAGGTCAGACTTACTCACCGCGGACTCCGATTTTCGGGGTTCTGGTCCCGGAAGTCTGATGCCCGCCTTATTCTCCTCTCCTGCCGTTGGCTGTGCTTGAGATGGCGAATCAGGAGCCTTATTTGCAGTCTCGGCCGGAGGTGTCGCCGTTTTTTGCGCGGCAATCTGGGGCAATTGTTCTTCTTTTTTCTCTGGTCCTGGAGCCCAGAGTCCCTTGGGAGCAATAATAGGGGGATTGGGCCGTTCTCGCGGAGGTGGTGGGGGCTTAAGGCGTCCAAGTAGTTGCTTGTAGTCTGGAGGCAATGCCAGATTTCCCAGTTTCTGGGAGTCTTCCAACAACTGCAACTCGCGGGATTTGGATGGGCTAGACTGCCGAGGGGGGAGGAGCTGGGGGCCTATAGTTATTAGAAGAACCGCAACCCCATGGACCACCACTGACATCAGGAATGCTTTCTGCCTTCGCCGAGCACTCCTCTCATCGGTCAGATTGATTATTAGATGGAGGTCATCGTCCCTGGGCATGTTTGAATCTGCCAGCCACTAGCCGGTCTCAAACCCCTGTGAAGGAGTGGGTAATGCTACTGCAGGAAGGTCCACAGCAGAGGCATGTTTGCGGATCCCCTCAACAACCTGCTGGGCCAGTTCCAGAGCCTTCTTGCTCTCCTCTCCAGTAACGACAGGCCAATCCCGGGTCTGGACTGTCTGCAAAAAGGACCTGATTTCTGCCTTCAACGGTTCCACTTTGGGTAACTCAATTTTGCGGGGAAGGATGATGGGGGTACTCCCCCCGTTTGCGGATCCGACACTGACAACCACGACGTCCTGCCGGGAGTAGTCCACTGAAATATACTCGCTTGGTTGGAAGAAGCGCAACTTGCGTACCTTCTCGGTGCTAACGCGGCTTGCTGTCAAATTTGCCACGCAACCGTTTTCAAATTCTATTCTAGCATTGGCAATGTCCACCTTTGTACTCAAAATGGGCAAGCCAACCGCCCGAACTGCCTTCACTTTGCTCTGCACGAAACTCAGGACGATGTCCAGATCATGGATCATCAGGTCAAAAACGACATCAATATCCAGGCTTCGGGAAGTAAATATACCCAAACGATGAACTTCAAAGAACAGAGGATTGGTGAGCATTTTCCGGGCTTCAGCAACTGCCGGGTTGAACCTCTCGAGGTGTCCCACCTGCAGAATCCGTTGACGCTGGGCTGCCGCCTGAATCAACTCTTCAGCCTGCGTCACCGAAGCCGCAATGGGCTTCTCCACCAGGACGTCTGCGCCATTAAATAAAAGCTCACATCCGATCCGGGAATGATCCGATGTAGGTACGGCCAAGCTGACAGCTAAGACCTTCCCATAGAGTTCTCGAAAATCCGTAAATGCACGAGTCTTGTACTGGTCTGCAACAGCCTGGGCAATAGCTGGATTCTTGTCCACCACTCCAACCAGTTCGACGTTTTCAAGCTCAGAATAAACCCGAACGTGCTGCCTCCCCAGATAACCAACCCCGATGACCGCAACTTTAATCCTGTCCATAGCACGCCTGTCTTAGACCTGCGAAGGATCCATCGCCACAATACAAATCCCATGTTGATTGGCAAGAGTAATCAATGAATCTCGGTCGATGAGCAGTGTCCTATAAGCATCGATGGCGAGAGCTGAGACATTGACTTCTACCATGAGCGCTACAGTTGGAAGCCCCACCACTGGAACGTCGAAGCGCATGTCCTGATTCGGTTTGCTGACCTTGACGACAACAATGGGCTGTCCCCCAGCTAGCTCGGCAGCACGACGGATAACCGCGTCGGTCCCCTCCATCGCTTCAACGGCAACGCAGGCTTGATTTCGGACGACAAGCGTCTGGCCCAGGTCGAGTCTCGCGATTTCACGAGCAATTCTTCGGCCATAGTCAATATCCTTGGATTCGTCACTATTGGGTGAACGATCAGTAAGGACGCCGGGCTTCGGAAGTAATGGTTCCAGGAACAGTGTAGAATCCACTAAGGTGATTCCCTCTTCAGCCAGAATTTGGGCTACTCCGCCAATCAGGGAATCGGTATTCTTAGTTCTCAGGCTGGTAAGTAACTTGAACATTTTCCAGTCAGGGATGATATCACTAAAGATTTGTCTGTGTTTCACTTGTCCCGCCATGATGGCATGGGTGACTTTTTCCATTTTGAAAGTTTCAATTAGCTTGCCGAGCTGTCCGAGGCTCTGCCAGTGGACAGTGTTCGCTATCTTCCCTATCTCCGGAAAAGTCTCCTCCTTGATGGCGACGACCACCATGTCGATTCCACGACTGCGAGCCGCCTCCAGCACTAACAAGGGGAATCTTCCGTTACCTGCAATGAGTCCGTATCTTTCCATGTGACCAAAAACAGGGGCTAGGGATTAGGGACTAGAGCGTCGTGGCAAGAGGGAAGGGAGACGTGTTGGCTTCAGGCGAAAAAGGATATGGAACATCATTCTTCTTTATTTCCCCTAGTCCCTAACCCCTAATCCCTAGCGCCTATTTAATCACCCCACGTTGGCTTCTCTCTATGAATTTGATGATCAGGTCGACTTCCGGACAGTTAGTGAATTCCCGCGTCAGGACCTCCAAAGCTTGAGATGTATTGAGATGGGACTGGAGTATTACCCGAAAGGCCAGACGGATGGTATGGATCGATTCTGGAGAAAAGCCCTTTCTTTCTAATCCTAGAACATTGACCCCATAGTTCTTAGCATCCCGGGCACTGACGGTCTTTGAATAGGGCAAGACGTCTTTAGTGATGACGGAGTAACCACCAACGAAGCCATGAGTTCCAATCGTACAGAATTGATGGACACCGGAAAAGGCGCCGATCGTGGCGTGATCCTCGATAGTTACATGCCCGGCCAACGTGGCCGCATTGGCCAGGATTATATGGTCTCCCAAAACACAATCATGGGCAATGTGGCTGTAAGCCATTATGAAATTCCAGTTCCCTATAATGGTTCGGCCATGCCCCAATGCCGTCCCCCGGTTAACTGTGACATATTCCCGGAATACATTGTCATGGCCGATCACCACGCTCGTATCCTCGCCCTTGTACTTCAAATCTTGGGGCGGAAAACCAATGGAGGAAAACGGATAGAAGGTGCAGCGGTCACCAACTTCAATAGGACCCTCAATTACCACGTGAGAACCTACGTGACAATCTGCCCCTAAAATCACTCGATCACCGATCACAGCGTAAGGACCTACACTAGTCCTTTCGCCCAGGACTGCCCCTGGATTGACAACGGCGGCAGGATGTATCTCCATCGATTTAAGCCCGGTCTACGATTGAAGAAAGGACTTCGGCTTCAGCCACTAGCGTTTCTCCCACGTAAGCTTCGCCTTTGAGCTTCCCGTAGCGAGGACGTAGTTTGAGAATCTCTACGATCAGCTTTAGCTGGTTACCCGGAACCACAGGCTGCCGAAAACGTACCTGGTCAATTCCAGCAAAGTAGAGCAACTTCTTATCACGGTCCGGAAGGTCTTTAAGGACCAGGATAGCTCCCACCTGGGCCATCGCTTCTATAATGAGAACACCTGGCATCACTGGAGCTCCGGGAAAATGGCCGGCAAAGAAAGGCTCGTTGATGGTCACGTTCTTAATACCGACAATTCTCTTTCCGGGTTCCAACTCGAGAACAGCATCAACAAGGAGGAAAGGATACCGATGCGGGATAATTCGCTGGATTTCATTAACGTCCAAGAGCATGCGGAACTCCTTCTGTAGCGACTCCAAAAAGTGAAACGTATCTTGAAGCCTGAAGTTAGTGGAAAAAGTGAAAGAAATGGAAAGCCGTGTGCATCCACAGAAAGGCAAAATTCCATCGGCAGAAGCACACCATCCTTAACGAGGCTGATCAGGAACTTCACCGGCCTAACCAGTATCACTGAATCGGGACTGCTTCCAGAAAGCCCGCGTTGTTAGACAGACTCTTCACCAAACTGTATGCTTGGATCGGCCCGAGAGTCAAGGACTCAATTTGAACAGAACAGAACTTCCCTGTAATCCCCATGTCCGCGAGCACGTCTTCATTGAAATAGAAACCGTTTGCCGGGAGGGCCACACCACTCTTGGTCGCCAAGACAGCACCGGTATCGTTGTCATAGGCCGTGAATTGCACAGTAGTGGCCGCGTTGGTCAAATTCAAGACCATCAAACCGGATTTGTATGATGCTACGTTAGTGGCTGAATTTAACAACAACAACGTGTTCCCGAGAGCCCTCCCTACTTGCAGGCTGGGATCAGTAGTGGCGGCATTGATGAGGGAAATGAAACACGAGAACGGCTGATCGGCGTTCAATCGAAGGTAACCGGTCGTGTTCGTGACGGCCAGACTTCCTTTTAGATATCGGTTAATGTTGTCGATTTGCGTCAATCCGCTGGCTGGAACCTTGATTGAACCTGATGCCAGAGTACTTCCATTCAGATCGATCAAGGTAACACTGACATTAGCTTCCGTTTTGCTGAGGTTATTGACAGTGAGATTCGAACGGTACGCGGAAGTGTCCAGAGCATAGGGCAGGTAGCTGGTATAGCCCAGATTCACCACGAGCATTTGCGAATTGGTGTATTCCAGCACATAGGCCACATTGGAGTTTGGATCTACAGCCAGATCCACCGGGTTCGGACTGATGTTTTCAATGACGGTCTTACTCTTGCTGTCATCATTGATCGTCGAGCTGCTCAGATCAATCAGATTGATTGTCTTGGTGCCGTTGGAGAGGACCACGGCCTCGTCGGTTTTGGAATTTACGACCACAGAGAAAGGACGGCTTCCAGAACCGATGTTAACGCTACTTGTATTTGTGC
>DATKMG010000572.1:0-7369 GCA_035541995.1 Terriglobia bacterium | reverse complement strand
TGGCCTTCGACCTTCTGCCTGAATCTCTCCGCAAGACCGCCGCGGAACGACTTGCCAATGATGTCCGGAAATTCAAGCACATCACCACCGGTTTTCTGGGCACGCCGGTTATTTGCCATGTCCTAAGCGACTACGGATACTACGACGAAGCTTACATGCTGCTGAATCGCAAGGAATATCCTTCCTGGCTCTATCCGATTACCCAGGGCGCAACCACGATCTGGGAACGCTGGGACGGTATCAAACCGGACGGCACTTTTCAGGACAAGGGAATGAATTCCTTCAATCATTATGCTTACGGGGCAATTGGGGAGTGGCTCTATCGCGTGGTAGCGGGAATTGAAATTGATGTCAGGCAACCCGGCTACAAGCACAGTTTAATCCAGCCCCACCCCGGCGGCGAACTGACCCAGGTGAAGGCGTCCGTGCAAAGTATGTATGGACGCGTTGCTTCTGAATGGGAGCTCAAAGAGGGGAGGATGGTGCTGCGCGTGGAAATCCCCGCCAACACAACCGCCACAATCCGGCTGCCCAAGGCAAAGCTCGACCAGGTGACTGAAAGCGGCCAGCCGCTCCAGTCCAGCAAGGGGATCTCAGGGCCCAGGCAGATTGAGGACGCAGTCCTGGCTGAGACCGGTTCCGGAACTTACGTATTTGAGAACCGCAATTATTAGGAATCGGGGTGGCGCAGACATCGCGTCTCTGCGATGTCTGCGATCTGTCGCACCCTGTGTGCGCCCCCTAGAGTTATTGTATTGTCAATTAGGAATCGCTCTAATAGCGCCAAGGAATGCCGATGAACTGCCGGGAGAGGACGTTGGCGGCCCTCGATCACAAGGAACCCGATCGGGTTCCCCTCGACTTCGGGGGACGCCACACGACCCTGCACCTGGATGCTCACCAGGCTCTGATGCGGTATCTCAGCCTCAGTGGGCCAATGCCGCCTATCCGCAGCTATCACACCTACCTGGTGCAGCCTGATCCGCAACTGCTGCAACGCTTCGAGAGTGTAACAACACTGTTCTTCCCCAAAGCTCCCGACAGTTATGTGTTCCACATCGATCCTGTAACCAACACCTATGTCGACGAGTGGGGAACGAAGTATTACCGGCCTCCCGATGGTTACTACTATGACATTGCTGCTGTGCCTCTCTCCGAAGCCGAGACAGAGGCCGACCTGATGACGTATCAATGGCCGGACCCTTCGGATCCATCACGCATCGCAGGCCTGGCCGAGCAAGCTAAGACGGCCCATGCTTGGGGGGATAAGGTCCTCATGATGGGCAGCGCCACACCCGGCCTCTGGGAACACTCCTGGTATATGTTTGGAGTCGAGAAGGCCTTCATGAACCTGGCGGCGAATCAGCCGCTGGTAGAGGCATTCACCGAACGCCTGCTGGAGTGGCAGATAGCATATTGGAATATGACGCTGAGCGTTCTGGGCGACAGTCTTGATTTGATCCAGCTCAATGAGGACCTCGGTACGCAACGGGGGCCTATGATGTCTCTGGCAACGTTTCGACGAATCTACAAGCCGCGCTTAAGTCGCCTTGTCGAATGCGTCCGGAAGCAGACAAAAGCTTATATATACCTTCATTCGTGTGGATCCATTTACGGTTTCATCCCTGACCTTATTGAGTGTGGGGTCCAGATACTCAACCCCGTCCAGGTAAATGCCGAGGACATGGACTCCGCTCGCTTGAAGCGCGAGTTTGGCAAGGACCTGACCTTCTGGGGGGGCGGCTGTGACCCGGTGGTTCTGCAAAACGGCTCGCCCCAGGATGTCGTCGCGGAGGTCAAGCGCCGCATTCATGATCTGGCTCCAGGTGGAGGGTTCGTATTTGGCTCGGTGCACAACCTTCAGGCCAAGGTCCCCCCGGAGAATATCGTGGCGCTGTTTGATGCAGCCCGTGAGTTTGGGGAATACCCAATTCATTGCTAGCTAGTTTCTGTCGCGACACTGCAGGGCTGCATAAAAATTCCCCTCCTCGGCTGAGGAGGGGAGCCTTCTTGCCGAGTTTTGCCACAGAAACTAGCTAATCGGTCGATCGGGGGACACTGGCTACGTGGACATCGAGAACCCTCAAGAGCTGCTTGCCTATCTGAGGAGGACCGGCCGAATCCAGCCGAGTGAAATTCCGCGATTCCGAGTGTTGCCAGGCGGAGTTTCGAACCGGGCAATCCTGGTCCAGCGGCCAGGTAAGGCCTCATGGGTACTGAAACAGGCGCTTCCCAAGCTTCGAGTGCCTGATGAATGGTTCTGCAGCCCCGCAAGAATCGTTCGGGAGGCCGAGGGCATGCGAGTTCTGGCACAGATTGCCCCTCGAGGTACGATCACACCGCTGGTCTTCCTAGACCAGTCCGAATCTCTCCTGGCTATGGGTGCCGTTCCCGAACCGCATGAGAACTGGAAGAGTGTTCTTTTGTCCGGGCGCGTCGAAACAAGCCATTTCCAGCAATTCGCGGAACTGCTGGCTGCGATTCACCACGGCGGCACGGCTCACCAATACTGCGATGGGTTCGCTGATCGTTCGTTCTTCGAATCGCTCCGAATCGAGCCGTACTACCTTGTTACAGCAGCAAGAATTCCCGCCGCACATTCGTTCCTGATGGGACTCGTCGAAGAGACGCGGAGTCGGCAGTTGACGCTGGTTCATGGCGACTACAGCCCGAAGAACATTCTTATTTACCAAGGCAGGTTGGTGTTGCTTGACCATGAAGTGATACACTGCGGCGACCCGGCTTTTGACATCGGTTTCTCAATGGCACATTTATTGAGTAAAGCACACCATCTGCCGAGTGTCCGGCAAGACATCGCTGCCGCTGCGCACGGTTATTTCCGCACTTATGCGCACAAAGGGGGAATGGCTGAAGTGATGCCGTGTGTCCGGCACACGCTGGGATGCCTGCTGGCGCGGGTGGCAGGGCGCTCCCAGTTGGAGTACCTCGACGACGACGAACGCCGCCGACAACGTAATGCAGTTACCACGTTAATGGCCGATCCTCCACGGAGTCTTGAAGGGCTGATCGCCCAGTTTCTGGAATTGATATGAGCACGATCGCTGAGTTGAAGGCCAGAGAGATTTTGGACAGCCGCGGCCGCCCCACCATAATCGCCACCTGCAGGCTGGGCAGTGGCGCCTTGGCTACCGCTTCAGTTCCATCCGGCGCGTCTACCGGCAAGGCCGAAAGCCTCGAGCTGCGCGATGGTAACCCAAAACGATATAACGGTCTGGGTTGTCGCAAGGCAGTGTCAAATGTGAATGCAGAGATTGCACATGCGGTGGCCGACCGGAAGTTCGAGGACCAGGAAGCCTTGGACTCCTTCCTCCTCGGACTGGACGGCACGCCGAACAAATCGCGCCTGGGTGGCAATGCCATACTGGCTGTCTCGATCGCCTTTGCCCGTGCTCTGGCAGCCGAGCGTGATGTTCCTCTTTACCTTTACTTCGCATCAATTCTCGGATATGAAGTGCAAACTCTACCACGCCTGACGATCAACCTCTTCAGCGGCGGAAAACATGCCGGCAAACAGGTTGCGCTTCAGGATGTGCTGATTGTCCCGATTTCTTCCAGGTCCATCGATGAATCGCTTGTGACCGCATATGACGTCTACCAGGCGGCAGCCGACCTGGTATTCCGTCGATACGGAATGCGTCTGCTCACAGCCGACGAAGGGGGGCTTGCCCCTCCTTGCGAGAGTGTGGAAGCCATGATTCAGACTGCCGTGGAGGCCATCGAGGCGGCAGGATACCGAGCCGGTGCTGACGTCGCGCTCGCATTGGATGTTGCCGCTTCCCATTTCTACCGCGGAGAGGTTTATCACATCGACAACCTGGATCTGAGTAGCTCGCAGATGATTGACAACATACAAGGGTGGATGAATCGGTTCCCGATCGTGAGTTTGGAAGACGGTCTTGCCGAAGACGACTGGGCGCACTGGCCCAAGTTGTATGAGGCGGCCAGACCAAAGGCCCTTGTGGTCGGAGATGACTTGCTCTGCACGAATCCCGCCCGAATCGGCCGGGCAATAGCTGTACGAGCCTGCAATGCGCTGCTCCTGAAGGTAAACCAGGTGGGTACCCTCACTGAAGCGGCTAGTGCCTGTCAGGTGGCGCGATCAGCCGGTTGGAAAGTAATCGTGAGTGCCCGAAGCGGAGAGACGGAAGACGATTGGCTTGCAGACCTTGCTGTGGGTTGGGCGGCGGATCAGTGCAAGATTGGTTCGATCACCCAATCTGAACGGCTGGCAAAGTATAATCGATTGCTTGCCATCGAATCAGCAACCGGGTGGCCCGAAATTCCGTTTAGGCTTTGATCCCACGTAACGCACTCGGTTCGAATGAATGTGACCATGGGCGTTTTCATGCCACCAGCACGGATAAAAGTGTACTTTGAAGGGGGTGCACGGGACACAGGGGGTGTCGAGAACCCGCTCCAGTAGCGTGTTTTCAGCCCTGTAAGGGCTAGAGAATGTAGCCCAGGGCAAAGGAGCGAGTGACGGCGGTCACGCGCGACTGCCGCCCTGGGTCGGAGTCGCATCTAGTTTGACCCCTTGCCCCCGCCATCCAAGCCAGATGGCTCAGTCCCCCGTCCCACGGCGGGGGCGAGGGGCTGGGGGAGTGGGGGTGCGGCCGAACTGTTTCGATATCTGAATGGGAACCCCCTGTGTCCCGCGCGAAAGATATGGGACATGATCAGTTTGCCAAGGGGGAATTTCATGAAGGGAGCAAAAGTATGTCATGCGATCGTCGCCAATTCTTACTGACGTCAGCTGGGGCTGCTATCGCGGTGTCCTCAGGGGGAGGGTTCGCTCCAGCAAACGCAGCTACTGCTAATCGGCTTCAAGGAGTTGATTCGACGGCAGGAAAGCAGAAGGGTCAATTGGACACTGCCTTGTTTTTGGATGTTGAGGATATCTTCAGCCCTCCCGAATTAGGAAATGATGACAGCATCAAGCAGCTCGCCACAATCCTCACAGAAGAAAAATTACAGGCCAACTTTATGGTCATTGGGGACCGGGCACTGGTCCTCAAGGAGCGCAGCAGAAAAGACGTCATCGATAGCCTGGGGCCCCACGAAGTCGGCCTCCACACTCGCAGCGCGCGTCATCCGGAGGTCCCCGAATATGTGGCCGGAATGACTTGGGAGGCGGGTGTCGCGGAATGCTTGAAGCGAGAACGAGAAGGCACCGAGATTATCCGCGATGTGTTTGGCAAACCCTGTGTCTCACTGAGTACTCATAATATTTTCGCCGCGCCGCACTCGCAACGAGCTGCTGCGATCCTGGGGTTGCCTTATGTTTACGCGAGCCCGGCTGCACCACCCCTTTACAACTTGAGTTGGTACGCGGGGGCGCTGGGCGTGCCTTGGGACAGTCCCACCCTCAACAATAAGCCGATTCTCTGTCATATGGAGGAATTCGACGAGAAATATCCTGATGACCAGGCTTTTGAGGCACACCTGCGCAAGATCGATCGGCATATCAATACTTGCATAGCGGGGGGGCAGCCTTATCTCACGCTCTTTCTCATTCACCCCCAGCGGCTAAGACTCAAGGAATTCATCGATAACTACTGGTGCCCCAATGGCGTGAATTATCCCAGGGAACGTTGGGGGGCGTACGGCCGGCCTTCCCAATACTCGCGTGAAGAAGTTGAGAAACTGCTTGCCAACTTCCGACGCCTGGTCCGTTGGATTCGGAATGACCCGCGACTCAACGTGATGACAGTTCCCCAGTTGGCACAGAAATATGGGAAACAACCCACTCTCATCACTCGTGAAGAACTCGGCGATGCAGCTCGCCAGATCGTTGCCAGCGATGAGATTCTGATTCACCCACGATTCAGTCCTGCGGAGATTCTGGTCGGGCTGGCACATGGGCTGGTAGCATATGCAGACCACAACCAGCTCCCTCTAAATGTACCACGCGCTGATGTCCTGGGGCCGACACGGAATCCCATCTGGATTCCTGAACTGCAGGGATGCGATTATCGAGCCCTTGTTCAGCTTGCTCGTCAACTCCTCGAACATGCGACTACCACTGGCCTGCTTCCTGCCACCTTGGGGGACCCTTGGCAACGAGTTGGAATCAACCACCTCTACCGGGCCTTGGCCGAAAGCTGCTTGGCTCTGAGTGCCGGCTCGACGATGACAGAGGTAAGATTCCGCCGCATCCCCCCCTGGCCGAAAATAGCATCTCCCGTCGGAATTGCCTTCATGAAGGCAGTCGAAGGCGAGCTGATGAATCCGGATACTGAGGTGAACACGCTCTACCGAGACGGCAAACTTCAAACCTGGACGCTCAAGCCGGCTGTGGTGATGTAGCGTCCTGAAGGGACGACTGGGGATTGGGCATTTGTGAAGCGGCAGGACGCCGCTTCTTCCTTCTAGAGCCCCCAAACGGGGGCGTTGGACCATAGCCCAGGGCGCCGCCAGCGGCAGGAGCTCGGGACCGCCGTCCCCGCTGCCGCCGCCCTGGGTCGGCGTATCCACGAATTTTTACCCTCTCCCCCAACCCATCTGCGGGGCTGGGGTGAGGGGGCCAGAAGGTGTCCGCTTTTGTGAAAATGGCCAATCCCTACGAGCCTCGAACGAGCTATAAACTAAATAGCAACACCAAGGAAGGGGAATTCCAGATGCCTCCCACCAAGATCATCTCCACTGTTCTGAGCATTCTTTGTCTGAGTACCTCGGTCTCCGCCCAGTGGATCGGACGTCCCGAACCGGAGTGGGAGAAGAACTTTCAGGCCTGGATTGCCGATCCACACAAGAAAATCTTTCCCAACAGCTTCGGTCGCGACCTGACAAAACGGCAGATTGTAGCCCAGGCCTGCCGGAATGAGTGGGTGATCATTCAGCTGGGAGTGCGCAGCCCGAAGGCCATTCAGTCGCTCTCCGTGCGCATGGGAGGCCTCGCGTCCAGTGGGGGCAGTACGATCACCTCCAGGTCGATGAGGGCTCGTTATCCAGGCCTAATTCCGGTCGACGAAAATGGCCAATACACACCCGATCCGTTGTGGGAAGTTCCCTCGGTCTCTCTGCGACCCTATCAAAGTCAGGGGATTTGGATTGACTGGAAAGTCCCTGCAAACGCGATACCGGGCGAGTACAATGGAATGCTCGAGCTTAGACACGATGGTGCAGACTCGGAGGTCTTTCACATCAAGCTGGAAGTCCTGCCAGTAATTCTCCCCGAACCCTCGGGCTATCATTGCTACCTGAACATCCTAGTGGACCCGTCTTCCGTGGCCAGAGTCAATCACTTACCATTATGGGGGGAAACGCACTGGCAACAGCTTGAAAACTACGTTCAGGACCTCGCCGCGCACGGGCAAAAAACCATCACTGCTTTCATCGTGGACGATCC
>DATKMG010000571.1:0-13717 GCA_035541995.1 Terriglobia bacterium | reverse complement strand
GTTCCGGGTTCATTGTGGACCCCAAGGGCTACATCCTAACTAACAACCATGTAGTTGAACGAGCCGACTCAATTAAGGTGAAGCTTTACAACGGTGATGAGTATCCAGCCAAGGTTGTCGGCAAGGACGGAAATACCGACTTAGCTCTCATTAAAGTTGAGGCCAAAGGTGATCTCCCTACTGCCAAGTTAGGAAATTCAGAGGCAGTATCGGTAGGCGACTGGGTCTTGGCTATCGGGAGCCCATTTGGTTTGGAACAGACGGTGACTGCCGGCATTATCAGCGCCACTGGTCGCGCCACTGTTGGCGGGCAATTTCAGAGGTTTCTCCAGACCGATGCAGCCATTAACCAGGGCAACAGTGGAGGCCCGCTGGTGAACATGGCGGGTGAAGTAGTAGGGGTGAACACTGCGATATTGACCCCATCCGTGGGGAACGCCGGGATTGGATTTGCCTTACCCTCTAACACTGCCATAAATGTCTACAATCAACTGATCAAAACTGGGAAGGTGACTCGGGGGGCAATTGGTATTTCCATGCAATCGAACGCAACCAACAAGACGCTCAAGGCTCTGGGCTCACCCGACGGAAAAGGAGTCATTGTCAATGAAGTCAAAGTCAAAGACGGCCCGGCTGCCAAAGCGGGGATCAAAGAGGGAGATATCATCCGTGAAATCGACGGAAAACGAACCGATGATAGTTCTGAGTTGAGTACGATCGTTGCGGAGTTAGTCCCCGGAAAATCTGTGCCACTGAAATACCTGCGGGATGGAAAGGAACATACTACGCAAATCACGATAGGCGACCGGGCCAGGATTATCAAAGAAGACGATACAGGGGAACAGGAGGCAGGTCCGGGTGGCGAAGACGAAACGGGAAGAGTAAAGCTCGGAATCTCCGTTCAGAGTGTGACACCCCAACAAGCTAAGGACTACGATGTCAAGCCCGATCAAGGTGTCATAGTGACCAATGTTCAGTCCGGCAGTGTGGCTGAAGATGCGGGGCTCATGCGGAATGACCTCATTCTCGAAGTCAATCGTCAACCGATCCGGAGTCCGCAGGACTTGCGGGATTCTACCTCTCGACTCAAGTCCGGGCAGGATGTTGTCTTTCTAGTGAGGCGGCTTGACCGCCGAAGCGGGACTGTGATCCCGCTGTATATTGCAGTCACTATTCCGTAAGCGGCTTACTTTGCCACGGTTATGGGGCGCAGCGCTCGCTGTGCCCCGTTTCTTATCCGCATTGCTGCCCTTCTCCTTAGGGTCTGCCCAAAGCGGAAGAGCGCTTGTTTTCACTGGCAACCCAGCATATAATCGCTTGTCGACGAGTTGCGCGCTGAGGATCTGCTCCCGATCCTCGTAGATGGGGGCCACTCATGAAAACAGAAGTTCTTAGGTCCTACTTAGTAGCTTTGGGTCTCACGCTAGCGTCGTCAAACAGCCTGGCTCAGGCAACTCAAAGCTACACCGTTCCAGACGGGACAAGAATCCAAGCGAAATTGGAGAGCACCATTAATTCCAGGACAAATCGCCAAGGAGATCGATTCTCGGCCAAGGTCATTGAATCTGTAATGTTAGAAGGAAAGGAGGTCATTCCAGCCGGGACAACCCTGGAAGGGCGAGTGGCCGAAGTCAAACCGGCAAGCCGAGCGAGGTCAAAGGGAGAAATCAATCTTACTTATGAGCGACTGATCTTCCCAAACGGCGTGTCGGAGACTATCGTGGCCTCAGCCTCGGAACTCAGCGAGTCCGAAAAAGAACAAATCGATCGTAAGGAAGGGACAATTAAAGGCGAGTCCACCCAAAAACGGGATGCGGGAGAGGTTGCTGGTGGTGCTGCCGCGGGCGCCGGCATTGGAGCAATTGCCGGAGGTGGCAAAGGTGCAGCCATAGGGGCCGGCGTAGGGGGGCTGATAGGCTTGGCGGATTCCTTGCGACGCAAGGGCAAGGAGGTGGAACTCCCTGCAGGAACGAAAATGGTCATCCGTCTGGACCGCCCGCTAACCATTATGTCCACGAAGTGATTTTTTGTCTCAGACCCCGCGATTTCTGACCAGGACTAGTTCCGCTCAGACGCGACCCCCAAAAGGTAGTTCTAGCTGAGTGCTCTGTTCCCAAACTTCTGTGTCCAATTCGCTGAAGTCGATCATTAATAAGATACCCCCATGTGTTGCCGTGGTGACCGTTATCGGGTCTCTGGCTGGCCAGTTATCATTAGCGGTATTAGCAAGACCAGAAAAGTCTCCGACCCCTACCAAACAACCCAGCCCAACGACCTCAGGTAGCACAAAAGCCCCTAAGTCGTCACTAGCCTCGGGTACCACACCCAAGAAACATTCTGCCGGTCTAACAAAGAATTCGAAACCCAAGACAAAAGGCCGCAACTCCTCTAAGCAATCTAAGAAGAATCGAGTCCGGGGGCAGCGCGAAATCGAGCCCTCAAGAGTCCTGGAAATCCAACAGGCGCTGCGATCAGCCGGCTTTTACCATGGGGAGCCGACCGGGAAATGGGATACATCCACCATCCAGGCCATGAGCGCGTATCAGACTGACAATGGATTCAAAGTGACGGGAAAACCCGATGCACTGTCTCTAAAGAAACTCGGCCTCTAGCTTCACCTGACTCATAGAAAAGGTCAGAAATCTTCCCCTTCCCAAGGCAATCATTTAAAATCGTGGTACAGGAAGACGAGCAATCGTCTCGCTTTGGCGAAAGGAGTATCTTATGAACCCCGTACCTGAATTCAGGAATTACATTGGTGGAGAGTGGGTCCCTTCCTCTTCAGGGAAAACTTTTGAGAATCGGAATCCTGCCAACCGCCAAGAGGTTCTGGGAGTTTTTCAGAAGTCGAATTCCAAAGATGTGGAAGCCGCAATCGATGCCGCAGGGGACGCATACAAGCGGTGGAGACTCACACCAGCGCCACGGCGCGCTGAGATCCTGTTCCGGGTGGGCGAAATTCTGCTTCGGCAGAAGGAAGAGTACGCGCGTCAAATGACCTGCGAGATGGGAAAAGTCATTACTGAGACCCGGGGGGATGTTCAAGAAGCCATTGACATGACCTTTTTCACTGCCGGTGAGGGTCGGAGGCTTTACGGGCATACGACCCCGGCCGAGCTTCCCGACAAGTTCGCGATGAGCATTCGCATGCCCCTAGGAGTCTGCTCTCTGATTACTCCCTGGAACTTCCCGATGGCAATCCCTTCGTGGAAATTGATTCCTGCGCTGGTTTGCGGCAACACTGTGGTACTAAAGCCGGCCACCGATACGCCGCTCTCTGCCTTCAATCTTGTCAGGGCCTGTGAAGAAGCTGGAGTGCCTAAAGGCGTTGTCAATTTTGTCACAGGCTCCGGAAGTGAAGTAGGCACCCCCATGATGACCCATCCTGATGTGAAGCTGGTCTCCTTTACGGGTTCCACGGAAGTGGGGAGAACGGTTTCCACTGTTTGCGCACCGAATTTCAAGCACTGCAATCTGGAGATGGGTGGCAAGAACGTAATTATTGTCCTGGAGGACGCCAACCTTGACTTGGCAGTGGACGGGGCCGTATGGGGTGGATTTGGCACTTCGGGGCAGCGCTGTACTGCGGCCAGCCGCGTAGTCGTGGACAAGCAAGTCCTCAAGGAGTTTACCGCGAAATTCGCAGCCAGAACGAAGGCTCTTAGAGTCGGTAATGGGCTGGACCCCAAAGTGGACATGGGTCCAGTCATCAATGAAGCCCAGCTTGAAACGGTGGCAAATTACGTAGAGATCGGTAGGAAAGAAGGCGCTAAGTTGCTCAGTGGTGGAAAGCGACTCGATCAGGGAGATTGGACCAAGGGTTGTTTTCACGAACCCACTATCTTTGGAGACGTTCATCCCCAAATGCGTATTGCCCAGGAAGAGATTTTTGGTCCGGTGGTCTCGGTCATCCCTGCTGATGGTTTCGAACAAGCCATTCAAATCGCCAATGACGTGAAATACGGTCTTTCTTCGGCCATTTATAGCCGGGATGTTAACAGGGCTTTCGTCGCAATGAGGGATATGGTCACGGGGATTTTTTATGTGAACGCTTCGACCATCGGTGCCGAGGTCCATCTGCCTTTCGGAGGGACTAAACAAACTGGGAATGGCCACCGTGAAGCTGGAATTCAAGCCCTCGACATTTTCTCCGAATGGAAGGCAATCTACGTTGATTACAGTGGAAAGCTCCAGAAGGCTCAAATCGACCATCCCGAATAGAATACGAGGAGATGCTCATGATCATTGGTGTTCCCAAAGAAGTGAAAGACAACGAGTACCGGGTGGGGCTGGTTCCAGCCGGCGTCAAAGCCTTGGCCGATGCCGGACACACGGTATGCTTTCAGGCTAATGCCGGCGCCGGAAGTGGGATTCCAGATCGAGACTATGTGGAAGCTGGAGGGGTTCTCGCGAATGCGGGTGATGAAGTGTGGTCCAAAGCCGAACTAATCATCAAGGTGAAAGAGCCGGTGGAGGAAGAATATTCGAGAATTCAAGAACATCAAACGCTCTTCACCTATCTGCACCTGGCACCATTGCCGGAACTGACCCGGCTCTTGCTTGCTAAGAGGATTACGGGTATTGCCTATGAAACCATTCGCGAGGCCGATGGCAGCCTGCCCCTGCTGACCCCAATGAGCGAAGTCGCCGGCAGAATGGCCATCCAAGTGGGGGCTCAGTATCTGGAGCGCAATCAGGGGGGACGTGGGATTCTATTAGGAGGCGTTCCCGGTGTACCCCCAGCACAAGTAGTCATTATTGGCGGGGGCGTTGTGGGCCTGAATGCGGCAAAGATCGCCTTGGGGATGGGCGCCGATGTTACGATTCTGGATACGAACCTGAACAAGTTGCGTTACCTCGATGACGTATTTCTGGGCCGTGTGGCCACACTAGCCTCCAACAGTGTGACAATCTCTCACTCTATTCGTAAAGCCGACCTATTGGTGGGCGCCGTGTTAATTCCCGGCGCTTCGGCTCCGAAGCTGGTAACCCGGCCGATGATTTCCACCATGAAAAGAGGAGCAGTCATTGTAGATGTGGCCGTTGATCAGGGAGGCTGCATAGAAACCACTCGGCCCACGACACACAGTCATCCCACCTTTGAGGTTGACGGGGTGGTTCATTACTGCGTGGCCAATATGCCGGGAGCAGTTCCCCGAACATCCACGTTCGCGCTGACTAACGCCACACTGCCCTACGTGTTGAAACTTGCTCGTCTGGGGCTAAAGAACAGCATTGCGTCTGACCCGGGCTTGGGGGAAGGTCTCAACGTTTACCAAGGGAAAGTCACTTGCAGGGGCGTTGCAGAGTCTCAGGGTCTTAGTTATGTGCCAGTACGGGATCTTCTGCTTTAATGGAGGCTCAAACCTGCCTAGGGAGGATTAACAGCCGGGGAGTCTTGTGTATGGTTTGCGACTCTTGGAATCTGGTGGTGGACGGACCATTACCAGCAGGTTTTAACATGGCCGTGGACGAAGTTCTTTTGGAGCACGTCAGTGACTCCTCGCATCCTATGGAAACTTACGTCCGGTTCTATCAATGGGAAAGGCCAACCCTTTCCCTGGGGTTCTCTCAAAAGGCCATAAAGGTGGTTGACCTTGACTATTGTAAGTCACAGGGGATTGAAGTGGTTCGTCGAATTACAGGTGGAAAAGCCGTTCTCCATGATCAGGAAATTACCTACGCGGTGATTTCAAACGATTGGAATTCTTTCCCCTCCAGCGATATTGGAGGGACATACAGACGGATCGCCATGGCATTATTGGTCGGCCTCCGTGAAATGGGGCTTGAGCCCACCCTGGCAGAGGAAACTTCTTCCCGTGCTGCCCCCCATTTTCCCTCAAGCCCCTCCTGCTTCGCCACCACCAATCATTATGAGATTCTCTGCCAAGGCAGGAAGCTTGTGGGGAGTGCCCAACGCAGAACCCGGATGGCGTTCTTGCAGCATGGATCCATCCTGCTTGGCATTGATCCAGATCGTTGGGGCAAGGCTCTGCGGAATCGCTTGAGCGCCGAGATATGGTCCAGGGCAACCAGTCTTTCAGCTTGTCTGGGCTATCTCCCCGAGATTAATGAAGTGGTCCAAAAATTGGTCTCTGGATTCCGGAAATCCTTCAGGGTCGATCTCAGGAAGGCAGATCTGGACGGTCCGCTGCGCCGAAGGGCTCTTGGCCTAAGTAACTCAAAGTACAACGCCTTGGAATGGGATAGGGACCTCGAAATGGCTTGACACCCCAAAAACCCGTGCTGTAAGATCAAGGTAAATTGGAAGAAGCCCCCTACTGGTCCATCGGTTCCGTGGCAATGGCTCTGCGTAGCAATCCCAGCTTAAACAATCGAGAAAAGGAAATCTTGAAAGCAGTCATCGAGACTTACATCGGCAGCGGAAAACCGGTGGGTTCCCGCACACTCTCCAAGAAGCGCAAAGGGGATTTGAGTCCGGCGACAATCCGGAACATCATGGCCGATTTAGAGTCTGCTGGCTATCTTTGTCAGCCTCACACGTCCGCGGGCAGGATTCCAACCGATGAAGGATATCGCTTTTACGTGGATCATCTTATGGAATCCCCCTCTCTGAATAAGACGGAACAGGAGTTCATTAACCAGAGTATTTTCAAGACAGATTCACACGATGGCGTGATGGAGAGGCTTTCTCTGGCTATGTCTGAAGCCACCGATAATGTTGGCTTTGTCATTACGCCTTCTCTCGGCCACAATTCATTGAAACACATCGAGTTCATTCTCCTGAGCGACTCCCGAATTCTCGTAATCATCGTCTCGAAATCGGGATTGGTTCTGAACCGGATCGTGAAGGTCGATGAAACCGTCACGCAGCAGGAACTCGATCAAACGGCCAGATACGTCAACGAGAACTATGCAGGCTCCCATCTCTTCTATATTCGCAACGACATTTTGAAAAAAATGGGAGAAGAGAAGGCCCTGTACGATCGTCTCCTCAAGAATGTTATCCTTCTCTGTAATCAGGGCTTAATTGATGAAGTTTCCGAGCAGGATGTCGATATATACGTCGACGGTGCTTCAAAATTGGTGAGTAAGCCCGAGTTCTCTGACTCATTGCGGATGAGGGCCCTGTTTAAGACTTTTGAGGAGAAAAGCAAGCTCGTTAAGATTTTGAACGCTTGCATCAGTGAAAAGCCCAGTGAAGGTATTCGGATTATCATTGGCTCAGAAAATCGAATCCCGGGATTGCGCGATTATTCCCTCATCACCTCTCCTCTACTTTACCAGGCCCACCAATTGGGATCGATTGGAATTCTCGGACCCACTCGACTGCAATACGCTCGTGCGGTTACCGTCGTGGACTATGTTGCCAGGCTGTATGGACAGATACTAAATCGAAACTAAGAGTAATAGCCTGCTCCATTGGCCTGCGTGGTAGAATTAGCACGTTGGGTTACCTTCGTTTAGGACGGAAGCGTTTTAGACCAATCCGGAGAACATTGGATGACCGATTCGATTCTCTCCCCCAACAACTGTTCGTCAGGCTCCCCGACTGAGTCTAATGATTCCCCACTCCCAACGCCTGAAACGGAGGCTTCCTCTCAGTCAGTCCCAGCTTCGCCTGAAGTTGTGGGCTCTCAAGTCTTGACTTCCTTGGAATCGACCCCATCGACCACACCTGAAGGTGCACATCCTGGAATCAGGGAGGAGGCCGAAGCCGCTACGACTGGTGAGCTGCAACCGGCACGAGCACCAGTTCCCTTCGAGGAGTTTGAAACCCTACAGCGGCAAAACGACGAATTATTCGAGCGGTTCTTGAGAAAGCAAGCCGAGTTTGAGAACTTCCGCAAGCGCACTGAAAAGGAGAAGCAAGAGTTCCTCGAGTATGTGTTGTTTCATTTCATCAAGGACCTCCTTCCCGTTCTTGACAGTCTGGAACGCTCTTTGAATGCACCCGACGGGGAGAGTGTTGAAGATCACAAGAAAGGGATTGAGTTGGTCCTTAAACAACTGCGGGAGATTCTTTCCACTGCTGGTCTGCAACCAATTCGATCGCTCGGGCGTCTATTCGATCCTTATCATCATCAGGCCATGCTGAGGGAAGAGAACGATCGTTATGCTGAAAACGAAGTGATTGAAGAATTGCAGCGTGGGTATATCTTCAAAGACCGTTTGCTCCGCCCGTCTCTGGTGAAAGTGGCTGTTGCTCCTTCACCCGGGCTTCCGAGCCAAAATCCTATAGAGACTAAAGCACAATGATCCACTTACTGAGATAGGACTAGCGTATGGGAAAAATCATTGGAGTTGACTTGGGAACGACGAACTCCTGTCTCGCCGTCATCGAGGGCGGAAGTGTTCAAGTTGTTCCGAATAAAGAGGGGGGACGGACAACCCCTTCAGTGGTTGGATTCACGGAAAAGGGGGAGCGCTTAGTGGGTCAGATCGCCAAACGCCAGGCGGTTACGAATTCGCTTAATACGGTTTATGCGGTTAAACGGCTCATTGGAAGAAAACTGAGTACCCCCGAAGTCCAGCAGGCAAAGGCCATTCTCCCCTATCAGCTTACCGCCTCAACGAGCGGTGACGTCCGGATTCACATTCTGGGAAAGGACTATAGTCCGCCCGAACTCTCCGCGATTATCCTTGAGAAACTGAAGTCTTCAGCCGAGGATTTCCTGGGCGAGGAAGTGACCGAAGCGATTATTACCGTCCCTGCGTATTTTGACGATATCCAGCGCCAGGCAACCAAGGACGCCGGCAAGATTGCCGGTTTGAACGTAGGCCGGATTATCAACGAACCAACCGCCGCAGCGCTTGCCTATGGCTTAGGCAAAAAGGAAAACGAGAAAATCGCTATTTACGACTTGGGAGGTGGAACGTTCGACATCTCCATCTTGGAACTGAGCGATGGAGTTTTTGAGGTTCTTGCCACTTGTGGAGATAGTTTTTTGGGGGGTGAAGATTTTGACCAGCGGATCATCGAGTGGATCGTAGCTGAATTTCAGAAAGAAAATGGCATCGACCTGCGCGGTGATCGCCTTGCCATGCAGCGCCTGAAGGAAGCAGCCGAACGCGCCAAGTGTGAGCTCTCGACCTCGATGGAAGCCCACATCAATCTCCCGTTCATTTCGGCCGACCGCACAGGCCCCAAGCACTTCAATAAGTTGCTCTCCCGATCGAAGTTCGAACAGATGGTCACCGATCTGGTAGAGAAGACTGTGGAGCCTTGCCAAAAGGCCCTTTGGGACGCCAAGCTTGAACCCAAGGATGTCGATCAAGTCATTCTGGTTGGTGGCCAGACTCGAACCCCCCTGGTTCGGGAGCGAGTGGAGAAGATTTTCGGCAAGCTGCCTAGCCTTGAGATTAATCCTGATGAGGTCGTAGCTATCGGTGCTGCCATCCAGGGCGGAGTGCTGAAAGGCGAGATCAAGGACATCATCCTGCTGGACGTGATTCCATTATCCTTGGGAGTCGAGACCCATGGAGGTTTATTCACTAAGTTCCTGGAACGGAACACCACGATCCCCACTACCAAGACGATGACCTTTACGACGGTAGCAGACAATCAATCCGTGGTGGAAATTCACGTTCTTCAAGGAGAACGCGAGATTGCTTCGGCCAACCGCTCACTGGCCCGATTCGAATTGATCAATATCCCCCCAGCACCTCGGGGAGTTCCCCAAGTGGATGTGACGTTTGACATCGATGCCAACGGCATCTTAAGTGTGTCTGCCAAAGACCAAAGTTCCGGACAAGAACAAGCAATCAAAGTAACTCCTTCCAGTGGCTTAAGCCCTGATGAGATCAAGTCTATGATTGAGGATGCCAAGCTGAGGGGTGAAGAGGATCGGAGGATCAAGGAAAAGGCCATTATTCGCAACCGGATGGAAGGGCTCCTGCAAACCACTGGTAAAGCATTCACCGAGTTCGGCTGGCTGTTGTCGGAAACCGATCAGGAATTTGCCCGCGAGTCTATCCGTGCAGCCAAACGAACCTTCGAAGAGAACGAAGAGGATGAAAATGTGGTAGACTTTAAGCGGCTGATGCAGGATTTGGAACAGGCCGCTTCCTTGTTGACCCAGGCGATGTTCTCTTCACAAGGCCACACTGGTGGTGATAAAATGAATGCGCCTCCCCCGCCACCAACGCAGGAGGATCCCTTGTACTCGTGGCTGAATGACGCGCAGGGGTCGGGGAAGAAATAAGAGATTGAAGGAGGGCAGGGCTTTTGCCCAAACGAGACTATTACGAAGTGCTAGGTGTTGCTCGGACCGCCTCAGACCAGGATATCAAGACAGCTTACCGTCGGCAGGCTGTTAAGTACCATCCCGATAAAAACCCCGGCGACAAAGATGCTGAAGAGAAATTTAAGGAAGCCGCTGAAGCTTATAGTGTACTCAGCGATTCGCAGAAGCGCGCCCAATACGATCGATTCGGACACTCCGGGGTGGGCAGCAGTGTGGGCTTTGATCCTTCAGTATTTTCCGGATTTGAAGACATTCTCGGTGACTTTTTCGGTTTTGGAGACCTGTTCGGGGGTGGAAACCGCCGAAGGTCCGCGGCCCAGCGTGGGGCTGATCTTCGCTATGATCTGGAGATCAGCTTCCTCGATGCGGCGTTTGGCCTAAAAACCAAAATCAGGGTCCCTCGCTTGGAGACCTGTGGCACTTGTTCCGGTAGTGGTGCCGCTAAAGGGTCGGGACCCACAGTCTGTCCCACTTGCCAGGGAGTGGGGCAAGTTCGCTATCAGCAGGGTTTTTTTAGCATTAGCCGAAGTTGCCACCACTGCCAGGGAACCGGGAAGATTGTTAAGAACCCGTGCAAAGAATGCCGTGGTGAAGGACGGATCCAGACGGAAAAGACTCTGGAGATCAAGATCCCGGCAGGTGTAGATAACGGCTCCCGACTCAGGGTCAGCGGCGAAGGCGAAGGCGGCGTCCAGGGGGGCCCTGCCGGTGACTTGTACGTGGTTATTTACGTCCAGGAGCATGAAATCTTCGAAAGGCAGGAGAACAATCTGTATTGCGTAGTTCCTCTGAGCTTTCCCCAAGCTGCTCTGGGTGCAGAGATTCGAGTCCCAACCCTACAAGGCGAGGAAGTTCTGAAGATACCGGAGGGGACACAAAGTGGTTCTATCTTTCGGTTGAAAGCGAAAGGGGTCCCGAGTCTTAACGGTCGTGGTCATGGCGACCTTTTTGTGACAGTTAATGTAATCACTCCATCCAAAGTCACCCGCGAGCAGAAACGACTGCTAGAACAGCTCGCTGCGGTCAGTGAAGTTGACAACAAGCCTCTGGAAAAAAGCCTGCTCAACCGGGTCAAAGAAATTTTCGGTTGAACACAAAAGTCCTGGTATTACTCAAGACTCTTCACCACCCGTGTGGGTTGACCCTTTAACTACGGACCCTTCTTTTCGCCCATGAAAGCGTGGAGTTACCTTCAGCTGACTCTTCCGGCCGAACACTACGATGTTGCAAGCGGAATTCTATGTGAACTGGGAACAGTAGGCATAGTTGAAGAGAACTCGAGGGGGGGGAGGACTCGCCTCAGGGCCTATTTCGACTCGACTATTGACGAGGGGAGTATTGTGCTGCAGTTTGAAACAACCTGCTGGCAGGCAGGGATTTTGCTCAACGACCTCAGCTTAGGACATCAAGAGGAGAAGGATTGGCTTAGAATGGGACAGGCTGGTCTGAAGCCATTTCCCGTTGGAAATCGCTTTTACATAATTCCTTCTCCCGAGCTGTCCGGGGGGTTGCCCAGAAACCGATTTCCTCTCTGGCTGCAGCCTGGATTGGCTTTCGGAACTGGGACCCATGAAAGTACCCAACTCTGTCTGGAAGCTCTCGAACAAATGAGCCTGAAAGGCAAGAAACTCCTCGACATTGGGACCGGGTCCGGGATATTGGCTATCGCGGCGGCGAAGCTGGGTTGCCGAAAAGCGGTTGCCTGTGACATCGACCTCGACGCAATCCGCACTGCGCGCGTAAATGGAGTTGCCAACCAGTGTGACACGGAAATCGAATGGGTCCCTCTGAGCATTCAAGATATCAAATCTGGCCCATTTGATGTGATAGTTGCCAATCTCACAGCAGAGATCATTCTGAATGAGATCAAGACAATCCATAGTCGTCTGCGATCGGGGGGCAACCTGATATTATCTGGTATCTTGGATACCCAGCTATCTAGAGTTCGTGATGCCTTGAAATTGAAAAGGATCAAACTCAGCCGTATTCGGACGAGGCACAAGGGGGAATGGACTTGTCTGATCGCACAGAAGGGGTCGGGGACATTGGCGGCTCAGCAGTCACTCTAGGCAACGGCGTCCGGCCGCGACACTCGGCCTGAGAGTCTATCGTTGCCCCCCAGGTCAAGAAACGGATCGGGTGGTCACATTGGCGCTTCAGACTGGATATTGACTCATCGACACTGGGCGGGTTTATGCCAATTTGACTTCTCCATTTCGTATTTGGACACGGTTTCATCAAAACTTCCTACAGATATTCACGCAGGTGAGATCCAAGTCACGCGATCCGCATGGAACTTTGTGGCGAACTGTGGCCTCTGGCGAGATGCCGCAAGGCTGACATGGCAGCAAAATGACCGCACATGCCGTGGACCCCACCGCCGGGTGGAGTGGAAGAGGAGCACAGGTATAGACCGGGAGCCGGAGTGGTATAAAGGCGCCATGTGGGGCGAGCAAACAGTTGGCGCAGATCCTGGACACCGCCATTGATGTCACCATTCACCAGATTGGCGTTATGGCTTTCCAGCCCTTCCGGGGACAAGACATGACGCGCCAGGATTCGGTCGCGAAACCCGGGCGCGAATCGTTCGATTTGTCTTTCGATGGATTCGCTCATATCCACACGCGACCCATTGGGGACATGGCAATAGGCCCATACGGTGTGTTTTCCTGCCGGAGCGCGCTTGGGGTCAAACAGGCTAGGTTGGGACAATAGTACAAAGGGGCGAGCCGGGGGAACCCCATCCCAAGCAGATCGTTCGGAGGCTGCAATTTCCTCCCATGTTCCACCCACATGGATGGTCCCGGCATGCAGACAGTGAGGGGCCTTCCAGGGAATAGGACCATCTAGCGCATAATCGACTTTGAAGGCTGCCATACCGTATCGATATCTCTCCAGCTTGCGACAGTAACCGGCCGGCAGGCGATGTCCCGCTATCCGCAGGAGCTGGCGTGGGGTAACGCCACACAACACTGCACGGGCAGGCGGTAGGTCATCGACAGAGACGACGCGCATTCCGGTCGTGATTTTCCCCCCCAAAGAAACGAGGTAGGAGCTCAAAGCGGAGGCAATCTGTTGGGCGCCTCCCTGGGGAAAGGGCCAGCCCACGGCATGGCCGGAGGCCGCCAGGACCAGGCCAGCAGCCGCACTGGGGGCTTGATCCAAAGGAAGCATCGAATGGGCAGCCAGTCCCGCCCATAAGGCACGAGCCCGTTCACCATGAAATCGATGAAGCAATATGTTCCGAGCCGACCGCAGCGCACAAAGACCAAAGCGGGCTACCAGCAGGAGATGACGAGGAACCCGTAACGGTCTCAGGATTTCCTCTGTCAGTTTTTCCCAATGATCACAGAAAGGAGCGAGCAACCGCTGGTAGTTTCCCCCATCCAATCCGAGGTTGGCAATAGTAGCTGTGATCGCGGATTCCATACAAACCACCGCGCCATCTTCCAATGGATGTGCCAGGGGCGTGGGAGGATAGATCCATTTCAGTCCATACTTGGATAAAG
>DATKMG010000570.1:0-5559 GCA_035541995.1 Terriglobia bacterium | reverse complement strand
TGCGAGCCTGCGAAGTGTCTCCCCTGACGCTTTACGCATCAGCTTGACGGGGGGAACCCTGTCGAGAGTATAGATCTGCACTCGATTGGGCTGGATGCGGGTTAGGCCGTCCAACCAGGGTTCAACATCGCGAGAACCCGTGTTGTCAAATCTCCCTTCGCTAAAGAAAGATTGGATAGTGAGATTAGGCAAGTTGTGCCATGTCGTAATGAGGGCATCGAGGTCATAAGGCATAAGGGGCCGGTCCAACCACTCCCCTCCTGCGTCGAATTTCACAGATTTCAGGTCCATGCCCGACACCGCCTGGAAGACCGACGATTCTCCAAGCCGGCTGCCATTGCTGAGGACGCCCACACGTGCCTCAGGCAGATATAAGTCACGGGCCCGTTCGACCTCCTCAACAGCCCTAGGGAATTCAGGATGCAGAGTAGGCTCTCCGTTTCCGGAAAAAATAATAGTATCGGGTTGATTATCCTGGCTTGCTAGTTCTCTGAATTGAAGATCTACGACCTTCTTGATATCGACCAGGCTTGGAAACGGTATCCCCGCGAAACATTGTTCCACCAAGGATCGTGGAGTCCAGCCGCACTGACAATAGAGGCAATCAAAATCACAAACTTTTTGCCCACTTGGCAACAAATTTATACCCAGGGAATAACCAAACCGCCGCGAGGAAATGGGGCCGTAGACAATTTCACAATCCAGGTTCCAGCGCCGCTTTGGTTCATCGACTCCCAAATGGCCCATGGGGGCTGTGTCTTTTTGCATTTCTTTCCTGATCTCCAGCCGCATTATAACCTGGATTGCGGGCGGCGGTAAGAGCCATCAGGCACAATTTGATCGCAGGCAAAACCTCAAGCGAAAGCTTCAATCCCGTTGCAGAAGGTGTTAAGAAAGCCAGCATATTTGCACAATCCACGCATTGATTTATGGTGAGAATGACCCACTTGGGGGGAATAGCCCAAGCCTCGTAAGTTCCAGAAACAGGGATTCAAAACCAAAAAAGTTACGCGACAGATAACTCGTCGGCCAACGCGTCCGGAGCCTTATCCCTTGCCGCTCCATATCATGGGACGCTCTACCTGCCAAAAGCAAAACCCGACTTACCCGAATCCCGTTAGGTTGGAATCTCAAGTGCTTTTAGATTATAGGGTTCGCCAGGGGGTCGTTGATAATTTCAACTTACGGGTTTCTAATCTCAAACAAGGGAAAGGTTACACATGAACACGAAGGTCGCCGCTCTGCCGCATCCCAGTGGTGACAAACGCTTCAAAATGCTGGATGCAGCGCTGAAGCGTTGCCAGTTTCAACCCGATTCACTACTCGAGGTCCTCCATACTGCCCAGGAGCTGTTCGGATATCTTGAGGACGATCTTTTGATTTACGTTGGCCGCTCCTTAAGAGTGCCGCTGAGTCGAGTTTATGGAGTTGCCACTTTCTACAACTTCTTTTCACTGAAGCCCAAGGGTGAGCATACCTGTGTGGTCTGCCTCGGAACCGCCTGCTACGTTAAGGGGACTGCGGAGATTCTTGAGTCAATCGAGAACACGCATGGAATCAGGCCTGGAGAAACTACCGCTGACGGCAAGTTATCCCTGATGACAGCCCGATGTCTTGGAGCTTGCGGTCTAGCTCCAGCCGTAGTCTTTGACGGGGAAGTCACCGGGAAGTTGGGCTCCCAGGCAGTTCTGGATCGCATGAAAGGATGGAGAACCAGCGTATGAGCGAGGACGTACTGAAAGCCATTATCGATAAGGAATCTGAGGCCAATGAGGCAGTAAAACATCGCATCGGAGTTTGCACTGCTGCGGGCTGCCTGTCTTCGGGCGCTGCGGCAGTGAAGGAATCGTTTAATCGAGCCATCAAAGAAGCTGGTTTGTCAGAGTCGGTCAGGGTCTTTGGCACTGGCTGTCTGGGGCTTTGTGATGCAGGCCCTCTGGTGCAGGTTGAAACTCGGGAGGACGGTCATGTCTGTGCCTGCCTTTACAACAGCCTGACCGCCGAATTGGCTTCACAGGTTGTCAGCCAGCACTTACTGAAGGGAGAACCGGTAGAATCGCTGCTCTGTTCGGAGGAGAATCCTTTCTTCCAACAACAACAGAAGGTGGTCCTGGAAAATTCCGGCAAGATCGATCCCGAGAGGATCGAAGATTACATCGCCGTGGGTGGTTACAGCGCGTTGCAGAAGGTTGTCACTGAGATGACCCCTCAAGGAGTCATTCGAGAGATCAATATCAGCGGCTTGAGGGGCCGGGGTGGTGGAGGTTACCCGACCGGATTGAAATGGAGCACGGTGGCCAAATCCAAGGGATCACGCAAGTACGTTATCTGCAACGCCGACGAAGGAGACCCGGGAGCCTTCATGGATCGCAGCGTCCTGGAGGGTGATCCACACAGAGTTCTTGAAGGGATGGCCGTAGCGGCTTTTGCAGTCGGAGCAGAGTTCGGCTACATCTACGTCCGGGGTGAGTACCCTCTAGCCATCAGCCGATTAAAGACTGCGATTCGACAAGCCGAGCGACAGCAGTTGCTGGGAAACCGGATTTTTGATTCAGAATTTAACTTCCGGGTCGATTTACGAATCGGGGCCGGGGCCTTTGTTTGCGGTGAAGAAACGGCTCTGATCGCCTCTATCGAGGGTAAGCGCGGAAGCCCGCGGCCACGACCTCCTTATCCCGCGGTCAAGGGCCTGTGGAGTTATCCCACCCTCTTGAATAACGTGGAAACCTATGCCAGTGTCCCACCCGTCATCCTGAAGGGTGGGAACTGGTATGCTTCCATCGGGACACAAAAAAGCAAAGGAACCAAGGTTTTTGCCTTGGCCGGCAAAATCAAAAATACCGGCTTGATTGAGGTGCCCATGGGGGTCCCTCTTCGCAAAATCATCTTCGAGATCGGTGGCGGGATTCCCGATGGAAGAAAGTTCAAGGCCGCGCAAACCGGCGGACCATCCGGGGGCTGTATTCCCGCTGAGCATCTCGATCTTCCAGTCGATTATGAATCGCTTTCTAAAGTGGGATCAATCATGGGTTCAGGGGGCTTAATCATCATGGATGAGACCTCCTGCATGGTCGATGTTGCCAGGTTCTTTATGGAGTTTTGTATGGATGAGTCCTGCGGCAAGTGCGTCCCCTGTCGTGCCGGAACCGTCCAGATGCATGGCCTACTCAAGAAAATCACCGAAGGTTCAGCTACAACAAATGATCTCGCCCAGCTCGAGCAACTGTGCGAGCTTTTGAAGCACACCAGCCTTTGCGGTTTGGGGCAAACAGCTCCGAACCCGGTCATCAGTACTCTCAGGTACTTCCGTGACGAGTACCTGGCCCATATCGTTGAAAAGCGTTGTCCGGCCAACGTCTGCAAGATCAGAGCTACGCCAGCGGCCACCGTAGAGGAGGTACACGCATGACCGTCAAAACACTGAGCATCAACGGTCAGATGGTAACCGCCAGTGAAGATCAGACCATTCTGGATATCGCACTGGAAAACAACATAGTCATCCCCACGCTATGCCACTTGGAAGGTCTATCCCAGGTTGGAGCCTGCCGCCTCTGCCTGGTTGAAATCACGGGTTCTTCCAAGCTACAACCAGCCTGCGTCACGCTGGCTGATGAAGGAATGGAAATCCGAACCGATACGGAACGGCTGAAGGAATATCGCCGGATGATCATCGAACTGCTGTTCGCTGAACGAAACCACGTTTGTTCCATCTGTGTAGTCAATGGTCACTGCGATCTTCAGGATCTCGCCTACTCGGTGGGAATGGACCACGTTCGTTTTGCCTACCAGAATCCCCTGCTGGAGATCGATGCGTCGCATGCTCGTTTTGCACTCGACAATAATCGCTGCGTCTTATGCACCCGTTGTGTTCGAGTCTGTGACGAAATCGAGGGCGCACATACCTGGGACGTCATGGGACGAGGGGCAAAGGCCAGGGTTATCACAGACCTGAACCGCCCGTGGGGGGAATCCGACACCTGCACGGGGTGCGGCAAGTGCATTCACGTCTGCCCTACCGGAGCTCTGTCTGAAAAGGGGAAATCTACCGCAGAAATGATCAAGAAACGGGATTTCCTCACCTACATCAAAATGGGACGGGAGAAGAAGCTATGGTTCAAATAGACGCGACTGCCGGTTCCTCTCAAGACGGGAAAGCCCGCTTGGCCACCGTGTGGCTTGGGGGTTGTTCTGGGTGCCATATGTCATTCCTGGATCTCGACGAACGCCTAATTGAGCTCGCTGACAAGGTCAATATCGTCTATAGCCCGATCGTGGATACCAAGACCTTTCCCGAAAACGTCGACGCCACGCTGGTCGAGGGTGCGGTTTGTAATAGCGAACATCTGTATCTAGCCAAACAGATCCGTGACCGCAGTCGGATTGTCGTTTCATTCGGAGATTGCGCCGTCAACGGTAACATCACCGCAATGCGTAATCCTCTGGGCAAGCTGGAACCCGTCTTGCAGCGGGCATATATAGAGAACACAACCTATCAACCGCAGATCCCCAATGACTACTCGGTCATCCCGAAACTGCTGGAACGAGTTCAGCCGCTACACGAAGTCATTAAAGTCGATGCTTTCCTGCCGGGTTGTCCGCCGTCAGCAGATTTGATCTATTTCGTGGTCACCGAACTGCTGGCTGGCCGGATTCCGGACCTTTCCGATAAACTCAAGTTTGGATAGGAGCTTTAGGATATGAGTAAGACCATCACCATAAACCCTGTCACCCGGATCGAAGGGCATTCGAAAATCACCCTACATCTGGACGACTCCGGAGAAGTCAACCGTGCCCGTTTTCATGTCACCGAATTCAGGGGATTTGAGAAGTTTTGTGAAGGGCGCTCATTTCGGGAGATGCCGGCAATTACGGCGCGAATCTGTGGGATCTGCCCGGTCAGTCATTTGCTAACTTCGGCTAAGACTGGAGATGCCTTACTGGCGGTTCAGATTCCGGACACCGCCGTAAAACTGCGTCGGCTGATGAATCTGGGACAGATCGTTCAGTCTCATGCGTTGAGTCTCTTCCACCTCTCTTCTCCCGACCTCCTGCTGGGACATGATGCTGATCCGGGCAAGCGCAACATCCTGGGTGTCATTGAAGCCCATCCCGAAATTGCTCGACAGGGAATCCGGTTGCGGAAGTTCGGCCAGGAAGTCATCGAGGTGCTTGGCGGCAAGAAGATTCATCCGTCCTGGGCAGTTCCGGGCGGAGTCAATTCCCCTTTGACACCTGAAGGGCGAGATTACATCCGGACTTGGTTACCCGAGGTCACCGAAACTGCCACCAAGACCCTGGCCTGGTTCAAGCGCTCTCTGGACTCTCACCAAGATGAGGCTCGTGTGTTCGGGAGTTTCCCTTCCCTTTTCCTGGGGCTTGTAACAGAGAATGGCGGCCTGGAACACTATGACGGGAAGATCCGCATTGTGGATGCAACCGGAACGATCATCGCCGACCAGCTTGATCCCTCGAAGTACTATGAGTATCTAGGGGAAGCTGCCGAGCCATGGTCTTACCTGAAGGTCCCCTACTATAAGCCCATGGGGTATCCCGAAGGGA
>DATKMG010000569.1:0-5768 GCA_035541995.1 Terriglobia bacterium | reverse complement strand
GCATTGCCCTGGCCAAACTGGAGGGGAACTTAGTCGGGGAGTTTGATGCCCCCTTCCGGTTGAAAGATCGTCTCGGGGCAACCCGTGCGGAATATGAGTTTATAGTAATTGATACTCCTCCAACCCTGGGTTTGATTACGGTCAATGCCTTGGTTGCCTGTACTCACCTCCTAATCCCAATCCAGTCTTCCTATTTTGCATTGGAAGGGACCGACGATCTGTTGGAAACTGTGGAGCGAGTCAAGGCCCGGCCTAATCCGGATCTGCAAATGCTCGGGGTCTTGGTCACCCTCCATGACAAGCGGACGGTGCTGGGCAAGGATATTCATCGACAAATTAAAACAGTATTTGGCTCCAGAGTTTTCAAGACGATCATTTCCAAGAATGTTCGATTGGAAGAAAGTCCGGCCTACAAAGAATCCATCTTCTCTTTTGCGCCCCACTCCAGCGGGGCCGTCGAATACTTTAAACTTTCCGAAGAGGTATTGGAACGTGCCCAAGAAAAGCGGCTTGCCCATCACCGTCAAAATGCGTCATGACTTCCACTATGTCGACGAACTAAGCCTCCGCACTGGCGCGCCAGTGGGACGGATGGTCCCGATAGACCGACTTGAGGTGAATCCCGACCAACCCCGCCAGATGGTGGGGGATCTGACCGACCTCATTGCATCCATCACGGAAAAAGGGGTCTTGGAACCCATCCTGGTACGGCTGGACCGGGTGAATAGCAAATTTATGATCATCTCCGGGGAACGGCGGTACCGAGCGAGTCTGGCCGCCGGGTTGACTGAGATCCCATGTATTGAGAAAGACGTGGATGATGCCGAGGTGGCTGAAATTGCTCTGATCGAGAACTTGCAGCGTAAGGACCTGACAGCGTTCGAAGAGGCGGAAGGCTTACAGTCGCTGATTGACCGCTTCGGATACACGCACGAGCAGATTGCGGAACGGATAAGCAAGGCCCGTTCTTCCGTCACCGAGACTCTAAGTCTGAACACCATCCCCCCGGATGTCCGACAAATGTGCCTGGATGCCCAGGTCAACAGTAAATCCATGCTACTGCAGGTGGCTCGGCAATCTTCCCGGGTGAAAATGATCGAACTGGTCCATCGCTTCGCTCGAGGAGAAGTATCCCGTGATGAGGCTCGCCAAGAGAGGCTTCGAGGGGAAAAGCCTCGACCCAGAAATTACGTTTTTCGATTCCGTCCGCCAACACGGGATTTTTCCCTGGAGATAAAATTCAGCAAGACCAACGTTGAAAGAGAGGAATTGATTCAAACGGTGAGTTCAATTCTGGAAGCGCTGAGAGCAGAGAAATGGTAAGCCTTGGGACAGCATCGGAGGGAGGAAAGGATTCCGCTGTCATGGCGGATGGAAATGGGAGTCAGGAGACCACCGCGGGGGCTACCGATAACCCTAACCGGACTCTGGTGCTTTGCGTTCACTGCGAAATACTGGGGGTTTCTGCTGTAGCGCGGCCTGATAGTGAATCTCCGGATATTCTTCACTGTACTTTATGTAAGCTGAGTTTTTATTTCGTCACGGAAGCTGCCAGACTCATAGTAACTCAAATCAAGCCTTATACCGGGGAGACTTGAGATTGAACCTCGCGAGGAATTCCGGGGATCTTAACCTCAATTGAATGGGCAATCACGGGTGCTAGGGAAGTCTGATGTAGGTTCCAGACTTCCCGGGAACCAACCTAGCCCGTGTGAAGATTCCTCGACTCGACTGTTGCGGTGCTCAATTTTTTGGAGAACCTCCAACTGCATGTCGACTGTTAGAATCCCTGCCGTATTTATTGCACTTTTCGCAGGTATTTTCCTCCTCGAATCTGCGGGGCAGGAACGGGCTGCCTACATGGCCAAGACTGTGGAAAGACGGTTCTCTCCCGGTGGGGTCGAAACCGAAATGGAGATGATTACCGATGCGGTTCGGGACAATGGTTCACAGGTCAAGATCGTCAGGAAGATTGCGCCTACCAAGCAATGGGTAGATGTCAAAACTGTCATCGACCTGAAGTCGAAAGAGCGGATTGAGTTTGAGCCACTTACGGAATCCAGAACCACTTCACCACTCTCTGCCAGATACGTCCAATATTTGCTGACGAAGCCAAAGTCCTGCGGAGAAGGTTCAGCTGCTGAGAGAGACAAAATTCTCGAGCAAGAGGTTATCAAGGTCCAAAATGAATACAATCTTCCAAATGGCAAGGTGGATCGTGTTGAGCGTTGGTTGGCCCCTGCATTGAACTGCTTTCCTTTACGGGAACGCTTTTCGCGGGGACCGAAAAAAGGGCCGTTTGAGTTGAAAATGACTCGCGATGTGACTATGTTGAGCCTGGGTGAACCGGATTCAAAGTTGTTCCTGTCACCCCCTGGTTTCAAGGAACGCACAGCCTCCGAAGTCGCTACGGAATTCAAGAGGAAGTATCCTAAGCTTGCAGAAGAAGGTTGCGGTCCTTGCACGACTACCCCTTCCGCGGAGGCAGGACCATAGTCTAGGTCTTGGAAAGCTCACTCTCAAGTATCGCAGGAGAAAGAGAATCCACGTGAAGTGCCTTTTCATGGTGTACCAGCGGAATAATGAGCTTGAGTCTGACCTTAAATGACGATCATGTCAACCAAACTTGAGGGTCGAGTTGCGATTGTAACGGGGTCTGGATCTGGGATTGGCCGTGGTTGCGCGCTCAGGCTCGCCTCCGAGGGGGCCCGGGTGACTGTAGCGGACATCAGCTGTGAAACCGGAGAGGAAACAACAAATCTGATCCGGAATGCTGGTGGGGAAGCCGTATTCATTCATGCTGATGTCAGCCAGGAAAGGTCCTGCCGCCAGATTGTCGAAAACACTATTGGACAGTTCGGACGCCTCGACATCTTGATTAACTGTGCTGGGATTTATCCCCGAGCCACTCTCGATGAGACAACCGAATCGTTTTGGGACCACATTCTCTCTGTCAATCTAAAAGGTCCTTTTTTTCTATGTAAGCACGCAGTACCCTTCATGCGGAAGCAAGGCGGGGGCAGCATCGTTAACATCGGGTCGGTTCACGGTTTGGGTGGCGCCGGAAAGCTTGTGGCGTATTCAGTCTCCAAAGGTGGCTTGCTGACCTTAACCAAGAATCTGGCGATTGCTCTGGTGGACGATCAGATCCGAGTGAATTACGTCATCCCCGGGTGGGTTTTGTCGTCCACGGAAATGCGAATTCAGAGAGAAGAAGGGCATGATGCCGCATGGCTTGAGCAGAGAGCCAAAACTTTGGGGATGGGCAGATTCCAGACGGTTGAGGACACTGCTGGCCTCGTGGCTTTCCTGGCTTCGGCTGAATCAGAGATGATTACCGGATGTGTTATCAATGTTGATGCCGGATATTCGGTACGATGCGTAGGAACTGAACCTGAGTAAGAATTGAGATGCTGACCTGTTCGCCATGGGGTTATTCAGTTTCACCACCCCCGACGTGCATGCTTTATACACCACGCGCGCCGGGTCGAATGACTCTCGTTGTTAGTAGGCCAAGAGACCGTTAGCTGCAAAAAGTCTCAGGGACTAGAACTCCGTATACCGGAAGTGACTCCCCGCCAGTGTGAATGAGTTGGCAAGCAAGGTGCGTTAGCGTTGCTTAGGTGATTGAGTTGCATAACGCACCAAATTGTGGCGTAGCAGTTTTGTCCCCTGGTCTGCTGGCCCGTTCTGCAGAAATGCCGTTAAGCCTTCTGTCAATCCGGATTGTTCAAGCTTACAATCCAATCGTAGGCTTCGGGAGCCTGGCCCCTGACCCATTCAATGTATTCTAACGCCACCTTCTCCATGTACTTCAGGAACAATGGATTCTTACGCTGTTTACGAATCTCTGCCAGGAACGGCCGTACTTTCTCCCAGACAGCCAGCATCTCACCGCAGGACTCGAAGAACATCTCTTCGTTCAAAATACCCCGCGCCACGAACATGCACGCAGTCTCCCAATAGTTGATGACCCGACGGAAGTAGGCACTAGTTTCCCGTGTGGAGGTTTGTTGCATGAATTCGTCAACGGTGGCCGCCCGGAACTTGGTCTGGAACCAGCGACGGGCCTCGCGCATCTTCTCCTCCCGCCGCATTTCAAAAAGCCTCAGGATGAGTTCTGCATCCTGATAAGTCCCTTCCTGCCGCTTTGGACCTGTGGTACCCATAGGCACCTCCAAAAAGTGAAATCAGACACTTGATTGGGAAAACGATCGGGATACGTTCAGAACGACTGTTATTAAACTAGCACAAATCGACAAGAGCGAATAGTAGAAACTCCAAAGACCTTAGCCGATCAGGCTGCGGACATAGTTCAAGTTCGTGGTCATATCCGCCTCGATGTTTTTGCTCGGGCTGTCGGTTTCCAACATTGCCCAACCAGTATAGCCGATCTCGGCTATTGCATCGATCACAGCTGGTACATTGATGGACCCTTTGCCGAGAAAATAGGGGTTATCCTTCAAATGGAAATGACAAATTCGATCTTTGCCCAGCCAGCGGATTTCTTTCAAGATATCGAATTTCCCGTGGGTGGAGTTGCCTATATCATAGTACACCCCGATTGCCCTCGAGTGAACTCGGTCCAGGATGCGAGCGTTATCTTCGGCAGAGATTGTGTTCTCTAGCCCCAAGATCACTTTCGATTTCTCAGCTTCGGGGGCAATTTCCTTCAGATAATCACAAACGTAGTCCATCTCCTGCTGGGTTTTGAGGGCCGCTTTCCCAAAAAAGGGAAGCAGAATGACTCGAGCTCCTAGAGCCCTGGTAATGGGAATAGAGTCAGCCACCCATCGCTTTGCCAGAGGATCAGATTTCAAGGCGTTGCGGTGAAGAATTTCCAGGCAGGTCGATTCGATCGGCAGGTTGGATTTTCTGGAGGCTTCGAGATACTCCTTTTGAAGATCCGGATTACTCATTGGCAACTTGTCGGTCCCAACCCCTAGACTGACTTCGACTCCATCAAACCCGATCTTCTTGGCCATCGCTACTGCGCCGACTTTCCCTTCCTGGTCAAGATTCCAATCAGTTGCTCCAATCTTTAACGGGAGTCGTTTGGCCAATAGCTGATCGAGTCCGGACGCCCGGCTTGCAAGTCCTGTCACTAACAAACCGGTGGATCCCAATCTGAGAAAACCACGCCGAGAGCAGTACATGATGTACCTTCCTTATGAGTTGAAGTTCATTCAGTCAACTACGAGATGGATATTAGCCGAAAAGGCTGGAGGAAGGAAGTCAGGCGTGAAAGCGTTGGTAGAGACTAAGCAGAAAAACCAAGAACATACTTGGAATCATTGACCAGAGAACTGAAAATTGGAATGAACCGATGACCGACCGGGCGAATTCGGGCAGATTAAATTGTCCTGCGAGCCACTTCCCTAAATAGGCGCCTGCAAACCCCATGAGGACAAAGACCAAGGGTCCTTCTGGAGAGTATTGGCCTAGCAACTCCCCAAGGGCTCCAATAATGGAGGCAATCAACAGCAAGATTAGAAACTCAACGAGTGTCATTTTCTTCGCGTTTTCATTGAACCGAGGATCAAAGACATCACACCCCAGGATAAGAGCAGACCCAAATTCAAAGTAGCTGCCATAACTGCCACTAACGTTGTGGTCTCAAGAATGGATTCCATGCTCAGGCACCCTCCGCCATTTTCATAGCAAGCTAGTAACCATATCGACCATTCCAGAACTATCTTTAAGCCTCTTATTCTATTGAGAAATGCGGAGGTTATAGCAGGCCGAATTGGAAAGTGCGTGGCAGTTTT
>DATKMG010000568.1:0-5045 GCA_035541995.1 Terriglobia bacterium | reverse complement strand
TACATTTTGTTTTCTATTTTCAAGCCTTCCAACTCCGATCGCAGTTGGTTGAATTCCAGGACCTTAATACTCATGCGACTGAAGTTCACCAGAAAGATAACCAGACATAGAATCCCAACCACGTTCGCCAGCCCTCCCATGTAGAGGAGCCAAGCGGGGAGCGAGAAGGTAAGGGTCTTGTGGGAATTAGGCCAATTGATTGTAATTGAATAAGCGCTTTTTGCCACGGTTTACTCCTTGGAAGTTGTTAACCAAATGGCTGATTAATGAATATGTTCTTCTGACTGGTTAATGGTTAATTATGAACACCCAAAGATGTGGGGGACTTCTTTGAGTACTGCGTGAACTGCGAACGACGCAGATACTAGCAAAACCACTCGAAGAGGTCAAAGAAAAAGGAAAGCTTTGGAGACAGTCAAAAAACAGGGTAATACACGAGAAGTTTAAGCCACGGGAAAATGGCAAATACAATATAAAAGAGAGTGAGGAGGGCAACGATTGCGTGGCGATGAATATAATGCAGAACGCTTCCACCTATTGCGGCGCACACTTTAGCCAGGGTCAACACCAGTATAATGTCATAACGCTCCATGAGAAAGCGCAATAGCGTGTTTCGCTCTACTGCGGGCCCAAACAAAGCAATCCCTTGATAAGTGGCGCCCCAGTCCAAGAACTGGACCACGATGAAGCTGGTCACCACGACGTCTCCAAAAAATCGATGCGAGAAGAGTCCCTTCATGTTCGAAACCCAGCCGACTCTGGAAAGGCAATCGATATGCCATAGTGCGATGGCACACCAGACCAAGCTCTATAGCCGCAGTGCAACCTCCACGCCGCCGATCCCGATCAATAACATATGGCAAATCTGAAGATTGCAGCAAATCGCTTGGAAGACGGCACAAGAAGGACCGGTCTCTGCTGGGGGTAGGGAACGGAAGTGGCAACCCGATATGTGAAAAACATTTCCGGAATATTGCCAAGCGTTCCCCAAATAAAGCCTGCCCCCTACCAATCCTGGATCCACATTCTCAATTCCTCTGGTGGGATTTCGAGACTGGGGAGGACTTTATCTGCAGCTGCAAGTCTCGCAGCGGGAAACGAATTCGTCACAGCGAGGCAGTGCATCCCGGCAGTTAGAGCTGCCTCCACTCCAGGTCTAGAATCTTCCACAACCAGGCATTCGGCAGGAACAATGGTCTTTCCCAGGTGATTCTGTCGGTTGAGTATCGCCAGCGTTGTCAAGAATATCTCCGGGTCAGGCTTTCCCCGTGAAACATCTTCCTGAGTCACGATACAAGAAAAAAAATGCTTAAGATCAGTCCGATCCAGAACAAATTCGACCTCCCTTCGCAGGGCACCAGAGGCTATGGCTAGCACGCAAGCACTATAAGCCTCATGAATGAAAGATGCGACTCCAGGAAAAATCCGTAGGCTTGCATCCACAAGGTGCAAATATGCCTCTGACTTTCTCTGGATCAGGGTTTCCAGCAGTTCTCCATTGAGGGGAGGATGCTTCTCCTTCAAGGCCTCACGGAAACAATCCCGATCATCTTTGCCAAGGAACCGCGTTTCGTAATCTTCTTCTGAGATCTTAACCCCTTGAGTCTCCAGTACGGTCCTCAAGGCCGCAAAGTGAAGGGGTTCATCGTCAGAAATCACACCGTTGAAATCGAACAAGACTGCTCGAAGCATGCTCATAGCTAGTCGATAGCCCTTCGACAATGTTCACAGATTGACGGATTCACCGGGCGCAAGGCTAATCACTTCCAACCACGGCAAATGCCGTGTCAGATCTTTCAACTCCTGCGGTGTTCCAGCCAGAGCGGGGAAGGTCCCGAAATGCATGGGGATGATCGCCTCCACGCCGAGAAGCTGGCAGGCATACGATGCTTCTCGAGGACTCATGGTGAATAATCCACCGATGGGAAGCATGGCTATATTGGGTCTGTACAATTCACTAATCAGCTTCATATCGCCAAAGAGATTGGTGTCTCCTGCATGATAGATTCTCAGTCCGGAAGTGAACTCAATGATGTACCCTACAGCTTCTCCGCCGTAGAGAATAATATCACCGTCCAGAATTCCACAACTATGGTCAGCGTGGGTCATAGTCACACGCAGATCGACCACACGTTGGGACCCGCCTTTATTCATGGGGAGGATATTGGATACCCCCTTCCCCTCAAGCCAATGACACAATTCATATATTCCTATGATCCCCGGAGTATGCGCTTTGCCAAGTTCCACGGCATCTCCGATGTGGTCAAAGTGCCCATGGGTAAGAAGCATGGCATCTAACTGATCGAACCTTTTCAGTACTTCCGGACAGGCCGGGTTATTCATAACCCAAGGATCGATCACGACAACTCTCTTCTCGGGGGTCACCAGTTTAAAGGTGGAGTGACCTAGCCACGTAACTTGGACATTGTGTGCAGTCATAAATAAATCCTCAATATGGTTGAATGGTTTGAGCTGCTCCAGGAGCCACCAGGGCTTTTCAAAATTCTAGCACACCCAGCGAATCTCTAATGGCGCCCGGGGGGTTTTTTTTGCATACTATCCGGTTGATGAGGCCAGAGCATAGGGCGCTGTCAAATGCCCGGTCTGGCTATCCACTCATGGGGAGAGACAAGACCTTGCGTGCTGAAGAAAAATTCGAGTTCCTCAAGGCGCTCCGAGACCTGGACAAAATGACTCAAGAGCTCCGTCAGATGAGTCGCAATCTGTGGTGGACCTGGAGTGCAGATGCCCAGGAAATCTTTGCTGAACTCTCGCCGCTGGTCTGGACAAACTCTAATCATAATGCGATTACCGTATTGAACTCCCTGTCTCACCAGGAGTTGAAGGCCCGGCTAATGGAAAAGGAGTTTGCAAAGCGCGCTGCTGACGTCCTGGTCCAGTTTCGTGAATACTTAACGCGAGACCGCACCTGGTGTTCAGCTCATGCAGCCCCTTTCTTGAGGAATCCCGTGGCATACTTCAGCGCGGAATTTGCACTCCACGAAAGCCTGCCCATATACTCCGGCGGACTAGGCGTGCTGGCGGGAGACCACGCGAAATCGGCAAGTGACCTGGGGGTGCCTTTCATCGGGGTCAGCCTCTTTTACCGGCAGGGGTATTTTCAACAAATCATCGCCCCGCACGGCTGGCAGGAGGAAGTCTACCCTTTGTTGGACAAGTCGGAACTCCCTCTGGACCTGGTTGCCGACGCCACAGGTAATCCGTTGGTTCTTTCTGTACAGATTTCGCAAAGTCGCGTTCATTTTCAAACCTGGCGAGTCAACGTGGGTGCCACCGTTATATATCTGCTCGACACCGAAGTTCCACAAAACGAAGAGCACTACCGGGAACTGACGAGTAAGGTTTATGGAGGTGATTTCACAACCCGGATAGGCCAGGAAATTGTGATGGGTATCGGGGGGGTCCGACTTCTGCGAGCTTTAAACATCAGCCCCGCCGTTTACCATATGAACGAGGGCCATTCGGCGTTTCTGACTTTGGAGTTGTTGAGGGAACAGATTGAGGCGAGCCGATCTTTGCCTCAGGCCGAGGAGTGGGTTCGGGACCACTGCGTATTTACGACACACACGCCGGTGCCTGCCGGTCATGATCGATTCTCTCCCGAATTACTGGAATATACACTGGGGCATTTCCGGAAATCCCTTGAGATGGATCCACAGCAATTCCTGGGCCATGGGAGGGTCGACCCCTCGGATCAATTGGAGACTTTCTGTATGACGGTGCTGGCCTTGAAGATGTCGCGGGCAGCAAACGCAGTCAGTGAGCTGCACGGAGAGGTCAGCCGGGAGATGTGGAAGGCCCTCTATGCCCAGGATAAGTACCCGGTGGCTCGACTAGGACACATCACCAATGGGGTTCATGTTCTGGGATGGATGGCCCGCCCTACCAGGCATTTCTGGAAGACTCATCTAGGACAAGACTGGGAAGCTCGTCTGATGTACCCCGATCTGTGGAAAATCATCTCGGATCGTGACCTGATCACTGATGAAGAGATATGGGCCCTGCGTTATCATTTGCGCCGTGAACTGGTGGAGTACTCCCGCAAGCGCTTACGGGAACAGTTCCAGCGCAGCGGCGGAGACGGGGCCAGAGTCTTTGACAAGATCCTTTCCACGGATGCCCTGACGATCGGATTTGCAAGGCGCTTTGCCACCTACAAGCGGGCCACGCTGTTCTTCCGCAACCTTGAGCAGGCTGCTGCGATCTTCAAGTCTCCGGAGCGGCCGGTGCAGATTATATTCGCCGGCAAGGCTCACCCCCGGGATGACAAAGGCAAAGAGCTCATTCAACGCATCGTGGAAATGACCAAACGGAATGAGTTTTTCGGAAAGGCCATTTTTCTGGAGAACTACGACATCAACGCTGCTCGATACCTCGTTTCGGGGGCTGACCTGTGGTTGAGCAATCCCCGGAGACCTCTGGAAGCCAGTGGGACCAGTGGACAGAAAGTCAGTGTTCACGGAGGACTCAACCTCAGTGTTCTGGATGGATGGTGGCGGGAAGCCTATGACGGAACCAACGGGTGGGCCATCGGGAATGACAGTTCACAGTCAGATTCGGAAGAACAGGACCAGGCGGATTGGGAATCGCTCTTTGGCATTCTAACTAACGAGGTAATCCCGCTCTTCTTCGATCGGGATCCGCAAGGGATCCCCAGATTCTGGATCGAGAAGATTCGACGGGCCATGCAGACCCTTATCCCGCAATACAACACTGACCGCATGGTTGCGGAATATGTGACCAAGTATTACCTGACCAAGAAACTGGTACTGAAGTCATAAGAATCTGTATTGAACCTTATGGTTGGCAGAGACCGGCGAGTACGGGAATACGTTCCCTCCGGTCTATGCATTTTGAGTGCACCCGTGTACGCATCATCGGGGGTACGGACAGAAACCCTCGTTTACAAATCCGCTTGCGTGCTGTCGCCGCTCGAGTACGGCGGGTCGAGGTGTAGAAGGCAAAACCCCCAAACGAACCAGGACAGGTCTGAATTCATATCGAAAATTGAGAGTGGCCACCGG
>DATKMG010000567.1:0-4048 GCA_035541995.1 Terriglobia bacterium | reverse complement strand
CCATTGCCGATCCAATCTCCGCCCAACAGATTGATACCCTGGCAAGGAACTGCAAAGAGTTTGGCATCACGTTATTCGATCTCAAGAGCCCGTTTCAAGGAATTGTTCACATTATTGGTCCGGAGTTGGGATTGACACTTCCCGGCATGACTTTGGTGTGCGGCGATAGCCATACCTCCACTCACGGGGCTTTTGGAACCTTGGCGTTCGGGATCGGCACTAGTGAAGTGGAACATGTCCTGGCCACCCAGTGCCTGTTACAATGCAAGCCCAGAACCTTTCGAATTGAAGTCCACGGGCCACTGCCTTATGGAGTCGAGGCAAAAGACATTATTCTCTCGATCATTGGGCGGATAGGGACAAGCGGGGGAACAGGCTGTGTCATCGAATATGCGGGTGATACCGTTCGTGCTCTCTCGATGGAGGAGCGGATGACCATCTGCAACATGTCGATCGAGGGGGGGGCACGGGCCGGGATGATCGCGCCCGATCAGACCACTTTCCATTATCTAGCGGGAAGACAACACAGCCCTGCGAATTTCGACGCCGCGGTGGCACGCTGGAAGAAGCTCCCCAGCGACCAGGGAGCTGAATTCGACCAGGAACTCCGGATCGATGCAGCTTCGTTGAGTCCCCAGGTGACGTGGGGAACCAATCCTGGCCAGGTAGTTTCTGTCGACAGCCAGGTTCCGCGTCCCGAGGATTACGGCGATCCCAACCAGCGAAAATCGGCTGAGCGAGCCCTGCAATACATGGACCTCAAGCCGGGCACACCGATCGTCGACATCCCGATCGAACGGGTATTCATCGGATCTTGCACAAACTCCCGTGTTGAGGACTTGCGCAGAGTGGCTCAATTCGTCAGAGGGAAGAAAGTTTCTTCAAAAGTATATGCCATGGTTGTTCCGGGTTCTCAACAGGTGAAACTTCAGGCTGAAACGGAAGGCTTGGATCGGATTCTGGTCCAAGCTGGTTTCGATTGGCGGGAATCGGGCTGTTCGATGTGCCTGGGAATGAACCCAGATATTCTCAAGCCTGGAGAGCGCTGTGCCTCAACTTCGAATCGTAACTTCGAAGGACGCCAGGGTAAGGGGGGACGCACACATCTGGTCAGCCCGCTGATGGCCGCCGCCGCCGCCATTGAAGGACATTTCACGGACATCCGGCAGTACCGGCTGTGAAGAGGAGGATCGAAATTCGAGAATCGAGGACGGAAGATTGCAGCCTATCTCCCTTCTGCCTTCAATTCTCGATACTCGATCATCGATCCTCAGACCGATTTTGAATATAGAAGGGATGACCAGGCATGGAACCATTCACAAAGCACGCAGGGATTGTCACTCTGGTTGACCTGCCCAATATCGATACTGACCAGATTATTCCCAAACAATTCTTGAAACGAATCGAGCGAACGGGGTTTGGCCAGTACCTCTTTTTCGACTGGCGCTTTCTGGAAGACGGGCAATTGAACCCGGAATTTGAAATGAACCAGGAGCGATATCGAGGATCAAGCATATTGGCAACACGAGCCAACTTCGGCTGTGGCTCATCCCGTGAACATGCTCCTTGGGCCCTTCATGATTATGGCATTCGGTGTATCATCGCTCCTTCCTTTGCGGACATCTTTTACAACAACTGTTTCAAGAATGGCATGTTGCCGGTCTGCCTTTCCGAAGCTCAAGTGGAAGAGATATTCCGGCGGGTCCGAGGGAGCACGGGATATCAGCTCACCGTGGATCTGGAACAGAAACGGCTCAGTTCCGCTGATGGTTTGAGCTTCGAGTTTGTAGTGGACGACTTCCGCCGCCATTGTCTCCTTAATGGTCTGGATGATATTGGTTTGACCTTCCGCCACGAAGACAAGATCAGAGCCTTCGAAGCAAGGATGCAGATTTGATCCGGGGATTCTAACTAAGAAATTACTTCAAGACCTCTTCAAGTTCACCACCGCCGTTGAAAATGCATCCAATTCCCTCTTTGAAGCGGGGTAGGGGGCTGTCTCTGTTCTGGACTGACCGGTGTTCTTGAAAAAGGGGCACCCCTCCGGCAGCCAAGGATGAAGCTTTATTGAAGCTTCATCTCCTTTTACTAAGTGAGATTTTCATGAGAGCCTCTCATGCCCCTCGGAGGGGCACCACGTAACATGAAAATATCAATGTGGGAGCCGCGCTCCGCGCGGCGAAGTCCTCGACCCAATTAAGGTCGCCGCTCGGAGATCGGCTCCCACACTAAAAGGGTTTTTCAAGAGAGAGAGTGCCCCATGACCTTCTCAGGTCACTACGGGGGATGAAAATGGTAGGGCGCGGTGGCCCCACCGCGCCGCTTTCCAGAAGTGAGGACAGCTGGGCCAGCCGTCCCTACCAAAGGCATATTGTCATAAAAGAGTCCCGCGGGACATAATTGACGGTGAGACCTCAGTCTCCAGCACCAACTGCCTACGCCCCAATCTGACGGTACTTGGCGACATACCCTGCGAATCCCCCCAGCGCCTTCCATCTCTCAAAAAAATCACATGCTCCCTGGCGTCCCCGGTCAAAAAGACCATCACTCGCTTGGGGCGAAAGGTTGAAATCCGTGGTCTTGACCGATTCAGTCCGGATACGAATGGTTCGAACCTCGGTTTCCTCGACCATGTGGCGTTGATCATGTGCTTCCATCATTGTGGTGAAAAGCGCTCCGAGCAGCGAAATCGGCCCGTGGATCCGGTTGGGTCGGTCGTCGCTGGGAGCCACTAATTTGAACCCGAAGGTGGGCCAACGAGGCAAGCGATCGGGCGGGGCGTCAAATAAGTCAACCGGGAAGTTGCTGAGAATACCGCCGTCCACAATGTAACTGGTGCGTTGCTCCGGCGTAAAAAGGATCTTCCTTCCCGTGCTGGCCTCTTGTTGTTCCTCTTGCTCGGTACGGGGAAACCGGTCAGCGCGGCAAGTCAATTGGACGGGTTCAAAGAAGAAGGGAATACTCATGGACATGCGAACAGCGTGGGAAATATCCACCTGGTCAGGATCACTGCCAAATTCCTCGTAGTTGACGATATCCTGGGGCAGGATCAGCATCCGGCGAAGACTGATGTCTGAAGTAATGACCCGCAAGCGGTAGCGATAAGAACTAGTCTTGGCATCATTGGCGTGTTCCGGGTTAATGAGATCGGCAAAAGTCCTCTTGTTCTTTCTCTGCAGAAGTCCGCGCATCCACTCTTCAAAGAACCTTCCTTCGTAGATCCCTTTCTCAAACCCCAGGCTCAGGGCCGGGCCCAACCCTGGAATCCGGTCCAGGAGGCTCTCATCTTTGAAACGCTCATAGCCCTTATGTCCGCTGTCGTCCTCCTCCCACATCAGACGATCCAATTCAGCTTTGGTTTCAGCGGCAGTGTATCCGCTCGCCACCAACGCTGCAGTAATAGCCCCAGCTGAAGTTCCCGCTGCGCATTTCCAACGATAGCCTTGTTCCTCGCAATAGGACAGTGCTCCAACCAAGCCAACGCCTTTGACTCCTCCTCCCTCAAAGACAGCATCCGCAAACAATGGACTTGCTGGATTACCGATAGTTGTACCGCTTGTTTCCGGCATAACGAACCTCCTTGGTTAATACTTTGCCTCGCCCTGTGCTATTTGCTCATGGCCCTTCAGGCTATTTTCATAAACGGCATTCATGTTTCTTCTGCAGTCGATGAAAATGCTGGAGGGCCCCGCTCCGTCGGGGCCACGGTCGCTTCATCAAAACCGCATTTTCTGCTGCGCGGGCCGAAACGCTTCCTAAACCTGCATCTCCCGCGGCACGTCGAATTTCGAGCAGCAATGTCCGAGTGGCTATGAGGAGGAGTATAGGGTCAGTCCCACTTGAGATCAACCGAAATCCTTGTATTTGCGGGGTTGATGACCGTATATTGTGAGTATGCTTGCCATGGTTTTGGAAGCCCCTCACCACCCGCTAAAGGTTGTAGAGTTGCCGCACCCCAGGCCCGGCCTCACACAAGTGGCCATTCGAGTACACGCCTGTGCGGTTTGCCGGACTGACTTGCACGTCGTTGATGGAGAGCTAATGCAGC
>DATKMG010000566.1:0-7753 GCA_035541995.1 Terriglobia bacterium | reverse complement strand
TGGCTACCTTGGCGAGGATGAGGTCGCCCACCTGATGGCCGTATTTGTCGTTAACTTGTTTAAAATCGTCAACGTCAAGCAAGGCCAACGCGAAGGGGACTTTGGTGACCGAGGCAGTGTAACAAGCGTTAAATACCTCATGATCCCAGCCCTGCCGATTGTACAAGCCAGTCAAGGGATCCTTCAGAGAACGATTGACGGCAGATTGTAGCCTGGATTGCAGGGCTTCCACGTGCTTTGAAAGTTGCTCTTGATGGAGGCGATCCTGGGTCTGTTTCTGCTTGACCACTTCCTTCAGTTGTTCGACTTCTCGAGCAATGAGTGTCCGAATTTTCCGGATGTCTTCCAACTGTGAGATTTGTGACATCCCCAAGGCCCGCTTCAAGACTTCCTGATGATAAGTTCCATTGTCAGCAACGACGGTGGACACGGCCTCTGAGAGCAACGTCACCATATTCTTAAGCTCAGCTTCACGCTCGGCAAGGTAGTTCTTTTCTCTTTTGAGATAATCGCTGGATTTCTCGTAGACGTTCAACCGGTAATTTCCTAAGGACCGAGGGTCGACGATCGAGCTCAATCCCTGTTTCCATCCTTCAAGCTCTTCGAGGAATTGCCCGCTCTTGATTTCTTCAATCTCCCACCGGTATTGTTGCAGCAGGGTCAGAACTACACGGACAAGCTCAAGGAACTCCTGATTCCAGTCTGGTGAGGGCCTACTGACTGGGGGCAAGTACCGACCCCAATTGAGTCGGGTTATTTCCAAAAGTCTCGATAGCTTCAACGTCCCACCTCTCCACGAACAGTCGTGAATCTACGTCTTCGTGTGACTTATCGTCAAAAAAACAAAGTACTTGAGTCTTGGGTCGTTATGAAAATCAAGAAGCTACTTGGGCAGCAAGGATTGCATTGACCTTGCGCATTAGGCGGGACTTGCGGCGGGCTGCCGCCCTCTTGTGTATTACACCTTTTTGGACGGACCTATCAATTAGAGAAAGGGTAGGAGACAGCAACGATTTCACCGAATCAACACCATTGGAACCAACCGCGCTGGTCATGTCTTTCAACTGCGAACGCAACCGGTGCAAGTTCTGCCTGTTGGCCGTTCGACGTTTCTGGTTCTGCCGGTTCCGCTTTTCTGCTGATTTGTGATTTGCCATCGCGAATATCCTTGGTTATCAATCTAGAGGCCTGACACAACCGCCAAAAAAACTAGATTGTACCCAAAAGGACCAGCACCGTCAATCGCAAAGTGACTTGCCTCGATGTAAGGTGGAGGGCTAAACCTGATTAAGCCCACCATTGTCTTGACCGTGGTCTACCATTGGGTCAATTCTTGCCATCGGTGCAACGAAAGTGATATTTTCAGAGCAGCAGGGATCTACTGCCCAGTTCCTTCTGGTGGAGTCGACCCATTTCAAAACAGCTCTCTTCGTTCTCTCACGCGGTTCGATTGAGGGTTGAATTCTATGCGGCTGTGGGTCTCATCAAGACCTTCACAGCGTTACCACGCGGAATCGGCCTATTGCTAGGTCGCCTCTTCTCTGAAGCCGCCTTCCTGCTTTCCAGGCGACTCCGAGGAGTTGCCGAAAAGAACCTATCGCTTGCCCTCCCGGATTTGACCGAATCTCAAAGGCGGAAGATCACCAAGGGAGTTTTTCTCAATTTGGGGAGACTGCTCGCTGAATTCGCCCAATTCCCCAAGCTCAATCGGAAGAACATTGAGCAAATAGTGGTTTACGACGGTTATGAAAACTTTGCCGAATCGGTACGAAGAGGCAAAGGGACTCTTTATCTCACAGCTCACTTTGGTTGCTGGGAGCTTTCTCCTTTTGCTCATGCTGTCTATGGACATCCCTTGAAGTTTGTGGTTCGACCAATCGACAACCCTTACATCGACCGAGTCATCAACTCCTTTCGAACTCTTTCCGGCAACGAGATAATAGAGAAGAAGGAAGCTCTAAGGGAGATTGTCAATGCCTTGAGAAAGAACCAAGCTGTCGGAATCTTGATCGATCAAAATGTGACCCCGGAGTCCGGAGTTTTTGTTCCTTTCTTCAATACCCTTGCATGTACGACGACCAGCATTGCCACAATTGCTTTGAGGACAGGTGCCACTGTTCTTCCGGGTGTTTTGATCTGGGATGACAAGCTCCGGAAGCACCGGTTACATTTTGAGCCGCCCGTCGTTCTGATCAAAACCGGAGACTTGCAGGTTGATATTGAGGTCAACACTAGGCTCTTCAACCAGGTTCTGGAAGCTCTGGTGCGAAAATATCCGGACCAGTGGCTTTGGGTTCACCGTCGTTGGAAGACACGTCCGCCAGGCGAGAATGGAATCTACAGATCCCAAGACCCAAGAACCGATAGATCAGAAGAACCGGGAAAAGTGACGGATGGTGGAGGCAGTTAGTACTTAGTATTAGGAAAGGATAGATTGGGCGAGAATGGTCAGGGACTGCAGGAACCCCGAGAATCGAAATGGTTGAGATACCAGGAAGGTCCAGAGGGGGGGAGGAAACACTATTAGCCAAATGCGGATTCTGGTCGTAGCTGGTGAGGCCTCTGGCGACACCCACGCTGCTGATTTGGTTAAGGCCCTGATTCGCAGGGGAAAAGAGCCCAGGCCCAATTTCTTTGGCTGTGGGGGGGAAAAGATGCGGGCTGCCGGTGTGGAGACACTCGTAGACATTCACAAACTGGCAGTTTTGGGACCGCTGGAAGTGGTCTCGCAGCTTTGGCACCTTCATGCCGCGCTTGAAACTTTGACTATTGAAGCCCGGCGACGCCAGCCCCACATGGCAATTCTGGTGGATTTCCCCGACTTCAACCTCCGTCTCGCCAGACGCCTAAGAGCCCTGGGAATCTCCATCATCTATTTCATTAGCCCACAACTCTGGGCTTGGCGGAGCGGCCGAATAAGCCAGATCAAAGCCCTCATTGACCAAATGATAGTCATCCTTCCGTTTGAAAAGGGGTTTTACTCCAAGTTCAATATGGATGTCGATTACGTAGGTCACCCGTTAGTGGATACAGTCTTTCCCACCCGTTCCCGTGACGATTTCAGAAGAGAGTACAAGCTGAAAACAGACCATCCGGTAGTCAGTTTGTTGCCCGGCAGCCGTACCAAAGAAGTAAAATTCCATTTGCCTATTCTGCTTGAGACTGCCCGCCAATTGATCGCTGAAGGTTCAATTCAGTTCTTGGTTCCAGTGGCTTCAACTATCGATCGCCATCTGGTCCAACAAATCTGGCACGAGGAAGCTCCTCTGTTGGACTTAAGAATCATAGAAAGAGAGACATACAATGCCATAGCCAGTTCAGATCTGGCAGTCGTCGCCAGTGGTACGGCCACGCTGGAGACTGCCTTGCTGGGAACACCTCTGATTGCTGTTTTTCGAATCTCAACCCTGACCTGGATTATCGGGCAATATCTGGTGGACGTTCCTCACTACTGTCTCGTTAATTTGATTGCCGGTAGACGGATAGTACCAGAACTGTATCAAAATGAGTTCAACCCGCTACGACTGCGGCAGGAAATGAAACAGCTACTGGAGGATTCATCGCTTAGGAACAGTGTTAAAATAGAACTTGCTCAACTTCGTGGGCGGCTTGGGGGAGGGGGAGCGATTGAGAAGGCCGCCGACAAAATTTGGGAAAGGGTTTATGTACCTAACGAGACTTCAGGAAATGGAGCCTAAGATACACGTTCTCAAAGCGTTTGATCTGTCTGCCTAGTCACGGAATTCCCAAAGATAGGGGGGTGGGCTTGGCAGAATGTCACTGCGATCTGTGGCCTGTTGGGTAGGTAACGCGCAATTTCATGCAACACCAATAAGCTCAATTGTAATCCAACATGGTGTTGAAGAATCGCAGACAGACAATAATGGAAAGGATTTCAATGGAAACGCGTAACGCCAAGTTTGCAGGATTGGCCCTGGTGATTTCGATGACTGTAAGTCCAGGGGTACATCGAACTTGGGCTCAGGGAGGTCCGGACAAGGCACCTCAGATCGATGTCTCGAATTATAGTGTGGAAGCTGAGCTTTTTCCTCTAAAGAACGAGATCCAAGCAAAGGCAGTTGTAAAGTTCACGGCCGGCACAGCGGCAGTGGATTTTGTGGTTCTGGACTTCAATGCCAATCTGAAGCTCAAGCGAGTCTATTTTGCTGACAAACCTCCCTTGACTTCTTCTGCAGTTGCTCAGGTTCACAATACCGAAATAGCCACTACTGCCGAGAGTGCTGACTCTGAAGCTCCACGGCTGGTCAGGGGATCTCATAAGAGGAATGCTCCGCCATCTACGAAAGGGGCAGGCAAGACTGCGACTGTTTCGCCCACCCCGGTTAAGGACCAAAATCAGCTCAGGTTCAGTCAGTATCCGGATGACCATACTGTCCGAGTTGATTTCAATTCATCCGTCGCCCCTGGTCAAGCGGCCTCGCTAGTCTTTGAATATGATGGTGTCCTGAATTCGGCCGAGAATTCGCCTTTGGAAGGGGTCCAGGTTGCTTACATCGGAGAGGAGACCAGTTACCTGTTGGAAGCCAGTCGCTGGTTTCCGATTCACAGATATTTCCAGGACCGTGCTACTGGCACATTCCGTATCACAGTCCCTCAGGGATATGTAGTGGCAATGGACGGTACCCTCCAGGGTACTCAGAAATCCGGGAACCGGGAGATCATGACCTTTGTGAATGAACGAGAGACTTTCCCGGGATCTCTCGCTGTCGCCAAGTACAATGCTATCAAAACAAATGCGGGGCCTGTAGAGGTTACATTTTACGTAAAGGACAACAAGCGGGACTTTGTCAATCAGCACAGTGAAGTCATCGGAAAAATACTCGAGTTGTTCTCACAGAGATTCGGTGCCTATCCAGGCAAGAGCCTCAGAGTGGCATTGATTGACAACAACTCACTCCTCGGCTATTCAGCTCCTGGAATCGAGTTTCTGGCCGAGCGAGCCTTCGAATCAACTCCCAATGCCAACTTGCTGGCACGGGAGATTTCTTACCAATGGTGGCAGAATCTAATCTCCCCGAAGACTCCCCAGGATCTCTGGTTGAAGGAAGGATTCGCCGGCTTTTCAGCCTTGCTCTATCAGGAGAGCATTTCCAGCGAGGCCGGCTTTGCAAGAGAATTGAGGGACACTGCCGTGTCTGCTTTGCTCCACGAAGACCAGAGCACAATCCGCAACGCGTATCAGCTGCAAACCTATTCTCCGGAATACAACTCAGTTTTGAAGAATAAGGGGGCTTTGGTCCTGCAGATGCTAAGGGGAGTTGTGGGGGACGAAGCCTTCTTCAAGACCATGAAAGAGTATGTGTACAACTTCGGGTACAAAGCAGCCACAATCGAGGACTTCAAAACTCTCACGGAGAAAACCTCGGGCCAGCAGCTTACTTACTTTTTCTCTCAATGGATAGATCAGAATGGAGTGCCAAAATTTGACTTTGAGTTCACAACTTATCGCGTTAAGGACGGATTCAAAGTGACGGGCGTCGTCAAGCAAGACTTGGACACCTTCAAGATGCCGGTCGAGATCCTGATTGAAACAGATGGGAAGCCTGAGATGAAGAAAGTCGAAGTGACGGGAACCGAATCTTCTTTTTCTGTTTCATGCTTTGGCAAGCCCCGCAGAGTTAGACTGGATCCTAACAACAAGATTCTAAAGATCAATGAGGAGATCAATGTTTCCACCGCCATTGCTCGAGGAGATGAATTGAGAAAACTCGACCAACCAACCGATGCTATTGCTGAATATCAGAAAGCGATAGAAAGGAACAAGCGGAGTTCCTTGGCTTTCTTCCGCATCGGTGAGGTCTTCCTTGAGCAGCGAAGTTACCAGTCTGCGGCTAATTCCTTTCGTGAAGCATTGAACGGGGACCTGGATCCCAAGTGGATCGAAGTGTGGTGCTATATCAACCTCGGCAAAATCTTCGATGCCTTGAACCAGCGGGAACGGGCACTCAAGGAATATCAGAAAGCATTAGACACCAATGACAATTCCCAAGGCGCCCAGGAAATCGCTCAGAAATATGTACAGGAACCTTACCGTTACGAAGGCAAGAACGTTTTGGTGAAATGATGAAAAGTCCAGGGACGGTCAAAGACAAACTGGTTCAAGTCGTTCTGAACCTGGCTCGGCGTTCCATCGATGAAGCTAGGAAGGTTCCTTATCTGGTCGAACAAGATAATGTGGTTGATATCCTGATCAATCACCCGGATCTTTACAAAACGCTGGTATCTGAAGGGCAGTTGGAGGGCAACGGCGTAGCCCAGGGCAAAATGCTCGTAAAACTCGATATTCTGGCAGAAATCGAGGAATTTCGATCCCTCGACAGATATCTAGCCGGTGCTTGGGGCAGTAGCCAATCAAAAATCGACCTAGACTCGGTGTCGTCGCACGTCAATTCGCTCACCAAGCTCTTTCTGGCTTACCATGGGAATATGGTGGCAATTTTTGAAAGGGAATACGATCATTTTTTAGGGAGGTTTCGCAAGACCCTGGATGAGACTGAAGAGGAGCTTCAACCGTTTTTGTTGGACGACGCTGATTTCGAGGAGGCCCAGCAGATGGCTGAGGCATATCTTGCCGAACAGCGCTTCATTGAGGCCTTTTCAGTAGGCAGACTGTTTCATCCTGATACTATCCGGAATCTGCTCTTTCAGTTTCCTGATCCAGAATACTCGATGGTAGAAGAACTGATTCGTGAATCGCCCAAAAGTGAGCCCACTTATACGAACTTGGTTAAGTTCATTCTCCGAGCCTCTTACCTTAGCCACAGTCTCTGGCGCGACTTGTTTGTCGTGCTCCTGAAGCTGGTTGAGAGGGATCCAGGACTCTACCACAGGCAGAAGATTCTCGAGCTGGTCGATCAGGACTTTGTCTTCTGCTGCAACCTACTGCACACCACATACGATCAGCTTCATTCCATGTCCGCTGAGCAGCGTAGGACCGCTATAGAAGCCGGCTTGTGCGGCGATTTCAGCTAGAATCGGAATACCCCAGCTTACCTGTTCAACTCTGCCAGGTTAATGTCTTTCATCTCGACGGAACTCTTAATCCCCAACCGAGCGCAAGCACCGTCGTAGATTTGCTTAATGGCTTTTTTGGCTTGCTGTAACTCGAGCAGTTTCTCTTTCACTTTTGTCAATTCCGTTTCGATCTCCTTGTCAATTTGATCCAATTCGGTTTTGGCCATTTGGCGAGTCTGCTCGTAGCGGATCTTTTGCTCTTCTGATAGCACGTTCTCCCCTCCTTAGCGATTCTCAAGGTTAAAGACCAGAGTGATTTTGCCATTCGCAGGAACATTAGTACCATTGGAGGTGGCTGGCTTGAAACGCGTTCTGTAAACTGCCTCTTCGGCGGCTTTGCGCAGCACCATTGGTCCGGTCTTGGCTCTTGCTGTGGTCACTTTGCCATTCTCGTCGAGGGAGAATTCGACATCGACACTGCCCGTGGTCTTGGTTCTCCTGGCCATTTCGGGATAGACGACTTGAATCCTTGACAACGCAACAGCCGGGGTCACGCTCGCGGTGCGTACTTGTTCGGCCGGTGTTGCTGTCGGAAGGGCTATCTGTGGTTGGCTAGTAGATTCCAGGGATGATTCTGGCAAAGCCAGATCCTTTAGGGCAATAATTGCGTTCCCTTCGGGGGAAGGCGGCAAATCCGGGACCAATGCCTTGGGCGCTGCAGGGGAGAGAGAAGGCGCTGGGGTTGGTGTCGGCGACAGGTTGTCACCAGTTCGTACGC
>DATKMG010000565.1:0-6563 GCA_035541995.1 Terriglobia bacterium | reverse complement strand
TTACGTCGTGAAGGTAGCGCGGATCGATGCACAGATAGACGAGTGGGCACTGCTGCGCGGGCAGATGATGATTAAGTCACTGGTGGTGCAACAGCCGGCTATCAATCTGGTTTCGGATCCGGACGGGCCGTGGAACTTTGAGAATCGGCAGGCGAAAAGTTCGCCGAACACGTTTCTTTTTGGAGTCTTCTCGCGCGTGGAAATCACGCGGGGACAAGTGACCGTGTCGAATCTTTTGCCTTCCGGCGCGGCGGGGCCAGTCTTCTTCGAGGCTCATGACATCTCCAGCGAACTGGAAAACGTGAATGTGGACGCCATTGCCGATCCTACTTCCACGACACTTGATGGACAGGGCACCCTGAAGGCGGGGCTGCTGCGGTTCGGTTCGATCGAGGCGAAAAATCTGAATTCCAAGATCCGGCTGCAGGCAAGACAGGTTTTTTTCACGGATGTGAAAGGGGAAGCGTATGGGGGGAGCGCGACAGGGGAGCTGTCCATTAAATTGTCGGGAAAGAACGCGAGTTTCAAGACCGATGTGCGAATGAAAGGGATTGAAGTGGCCCATCTTCTTGCGACCTTTTCAAATGCCCGCGGGAAGATGACAGGCAAAATGGAAGGTGAGTTGAAGATCGATGGAGAAATCGAGCACTCCCTCCATCCACTGAAAGGATTACGCGGCAGCGGACATTTGACGGTGCGCAACGGCCAGGTGCCGAGCCTGAATCTCAATGCGAACCTGATGAAGCTGGCACATTACAACGATCTCGGCCCCGCCAAAAATGATCCTTCCTCGTTCAATCTTGTCTCGACCGACCTGGAGCTTGATCACGAGCGGATTTCGAGCAAGGTCATCGACGTTGACGGCTATGGAGTCGATGTGGATGGCTCGGGCAGTGTGAGCTTAACGGGTTCCGATGAAGTGAACTATCAGGCAGTAGCGAAAATTGTCTCGAAGCAGGGATTTGTGACGAATCTGTTTGCACGGCTGGCCGGAGGAACGTTGAAAGACGGCAATCTGTCGTTTCCGTTCCATATCGGCGGGACCGTCGATAACCCGGTGTTTTCCAAGGGATCCAAGGGACAGAAGGTCAAGTAGAAGAGATTGGCTTAGAGCGAGAGGTTTCGAGCATGTGACATAGGCGCATCGTCGGTATTGAAACGGTTGACAAGATGACGGACCGTCAGATTGCGGCGAAAGTTCGACAGCGCTTTCTAACCTAGAGCTTGCCAATACAAGAAAACAATATGAACCAACACCCTTCGGCTTTCTGGAGTCTCAGCGCTACCGAGATGTTGCAGCAACTTCAAACGGCAAAAGAAGGGTTGACTGGCGATGAAGCCAGACAGCGGCTTGCCCGCTATGGCTCAAATCTCCTGAAACCCCCAAAGCGGTCGGACGTATTTACCCTCCTGCTGGCTCAATTCAAGAGTCCGATTATTCTCATTCTTTTCTTTGCAATCGGTTTGTCCTTTTTCTTGCATGACCCTGTTGACGCCTTAATTATTCTTGCCATTGTCCTCATCAGCGGCCTGCTCGGGTTTTGGCAGGAGCGCAGCGCAACAAACGCGGTGGAGAAACTGCTCGCCATCGTGCAAATTAAGGCTGCAGTGCTTCGTGATGGAAACTCCACAGAAATTCCAGTTGAAGAAATTGTACCCGGAGATATCGTCATCCTGAACGCCGGCGATATCGTCCCCGGAGACGGTTTGGTTCAGGAATCTAAAGATCTTTTCGTCGACGAGGCCATGCTGACGGGGGAGACTTTCCCTGTAGAAAAAGCGGTTGCGGTGTTGTCGGCAGAGACACCACTGGGACAGCGGACAAACGCTCTTTGGATGGGAACCCATGTGGTAAGCGGCAGCGCGACGGCGATTGTCATAAGCACCGGAAAGGAAACCGAGTTCGGCAAGGTTTCCGAGCGATTAAGACTCAGACCGCAGGAAACGGACTTTGAGCACGGCATACGGCAATTCGGCTATTTCCTCATGGAAGTGACGCTGGTGCTGGTGGTAGCCATCTTTGCCATCAACGTCTATCTGGCACGCCCGGTGCTGGACTCCTTTCTTTTTTCCCTGGCACTGGCTGTCGGGCTCACGCCGCAACTGTTGCCGGCGATTATCAGCATCAACCTTGCTCATGGCGCCAAACGGATGGCTCACGTGAAGGTGATTGTCAAACGGCTCGCCTCGATTGAAAACTTCGGCAGCATGAACGTGATCTGTTGCGATAAAACCGGCACCCTGACCGAAGGCATCGTGCACCTGCAATCTGCCCTGGATGTGGAAGGGGCTCCAAGCGACAAAGTCCTTCTCTACGCCTATCTCAATGCTTTTTACGAGACAGGCTTTACGAACCCGATCGATGAAGCCATCCGCACCCATCGCCAGTTTGACCTGTCCGGCTATCAGAAGGCCGACGAGATCCCCTATGATTTCCTTCGGAAGCGATTGAGTATCCTGGTTGCCCATGATGGGTCGCATTTGATGGTGACCAAAGGGGCGCTGGCGAATGTGCTGGCTGTCTGTTCAACGGCGGAAACGGCAGGGGGAACCATCGTCGATTTTGCTGCGGCGCGGGATCGAATCCAGCAACATTACGAGGAATTCAGCGCTAAGGGTTGTCGTACGCTGGGCGTTGCTTACAAGAATACGGGGTCGGAGGCAGTGATAAGCAAAGACCACGAAGCAGGCATGACGTTTTTGGGATTCCTCGTTCTTTTTGATCCGCCCAAGCCCAATATTATCGAAACGATCCTCCGCCTGAAAAACCTCGGGGTTTCATTGAAGGTCATCACCGGAGACAACCACCTGGTCGCGGCCAACGTCAGCCAGCAAATGGGATTATCGAACACAAAGATCATCACAGGTCCAGACCTGCGCCAGATGAGTGATGAAGCATTGCTCAGACGTGTGGTCGACGTAGACGTCTTTGCCGAAATCGAACCCAATCAGAAAGAACGCATCATTCTTGCCCTGAGGAAGGCTGGCAATGTCGTGGGATACATGGGAGACGGCATTAATGATGCCTCGGCGCTCCACGCTGCCGATGTCGGCATTTCAGTTGAGAGTGCTGTGGATGTTGCCAAAGAGGCGGCCGATATCGTCCTACTCGAGAAAGACCTGGGTGTTCTTGTAGAGGGCGTACGTGAAGGGCGGACCACCTTTGCCAACACGTTGAAGTATGTGTTCATGGCGACCAGCGCCAATTTCGGAAACATGTTCAGCATGGCCGGAGTATCCCTCTTTCTGCCGTTTCTCCCCTTGCTGCCCAAGCAGATTTTGCTCACCAACCTGATGACCGATTTCCCGGAGATGACGATCGCCACCGACAGTGTGGATAAAGAAATGATTGACTATCCCCGGCGCTGGAACATCAAGGCCATTCGCAAGTTTATGATTACCTTTGGCCTGGTGAGTTCGGTGTTTGACTACCTCACCTTCGGCGTACTTTTGCTCATCCTTCATGCGACCCGGGATCAATTCAGGACCGGCTGGTTTCTGGAGTCCGTTATTTCAGCCTCGCTGATTGTGCTGGTCATACGAACTCGGAAATCCTTCTTCAGGAGTAGGCCGGGGAAGTATCTGTTAATGGCAACGCTGGTAATTGTTGTTGTGACGCTGATTTTACCCTTCACTCCACTTGGAAAGATTTTTGGATTTAACCCGCTGGGCGTGTCGTTCCTCTTGCTCATAGGGATGATTGTGTTGGGTTACATTATTTCCGCAGAAATAGCTAAGAGAGTTTTTTACAAGATAGTGAAAATTTGAAGGGTGATCGCAAAGCACTGCACCGAAGAGGAAGACCGGGCTCATCGGCGGGGTGGTAGCTGGAGTAGCTTTCGCGGTCGCCCGACCAATCTCGTGATTCGAGTGCGCCCGGCAGGTCCCTTCGCGGCCGGGATGGATCAGTCAACAGGAATTCTGTTAAATTGCCAGAGTTACTTCGCAGCTTCAGGCGTCTGGACATCCCGCCAAGATTCGATTAGATCAACTGAAACCGACTGAAGCATTAGGCCTTCCAGCACATTTCCGCGCGGACATGCCAGACCAGTTTTTTTCACACCTTCTGACCCATTGCCCACTAATTTGTCCGTTTGACGAGCCCTATCCATTGGTATAAAATTACTTATGAGGCAGGGTTCTACACACTTCAGGGTCTTAGGTACTCCAACACTTGAGAGTGAAGGTTTATTTTGAAAGAAGCGAGCGTGACTTTTTGGGGTAGGTCGTCTCGCAGACCGGCGCCAGGATTTCGCCAAGAAGTAATTTTCCCTGACCCTAAAGGTGTGTCTGTTGCTAGCAGAGGGAGGTTCTTATGGCAAATAAGAAGACAAGTAAGCCTGTCAATTGGGAACCTTTCCTGGCTGGAATCTCTGAGGGCAAAACCGACGTAGAATACGGCGCGGGCCGCACCATCTTCTGGCAAGGAGAAGCTGCGGATTCCGTGTTTTACCTGCGACGCGGCAAGGTGAAGAAGGCGGTAGCATCTCAACAAGGCAAGGAAGCGATCGTTGCCATTCTGGGCGAAGGTGACTTCTTCGGCGAGGGATGCCTGGCCGGCCAGCTGTTGCGCATCGCCACGGCGACCGCCATGACCGACTGCAGTCTGGTCAGGATTGAGAAGTCGCTGATGACGCGCATCCTGCACGAACAGCACGACTTCTCGGAATTGTTCGTCACGCATCTGCTTTCGCGTAACATCCGGTACGAAGCGGATCTGGTCGATCAGCTGTTCAACTCCAGCGAGAAGCGACTGGCTCGGATGCTCTTACTGCTGGCTCATTTCGGCAAGGAAAGCAGAGCAGAAATAGTAGTTCCCAGCGTCAGTCAGGACAACCTGGCACAAATGGTCGGCACCACCCGGTCGCGAATCAGTCATTTCATGAACAAGTTCAGGAAGCTGGGCTTTATCGATTACAGCGACAAAGGCGGGTTAAAGGTCCATAGTGGCCTCCTCAGCGTGGTCCTGAACGACGGTGGAGATCGTCCTTAGTTCTGCCATGTGCGGCAGTTTGTGCCACTCCGCCGTAACGATTTATCAAACCTTCACCGCCCCTCTCACGATCTGACTTTCCCCACAATCTTTTGGCATCCCGCCCATGCTGCGGTGGAAGCCTCCGATCCGGTGCCTCGGGTTTTCCGACCTGGCGAGGCAATACCCGCAAGATTGATTCGGGCGGAAACGATTTGCAATCCGGACCCTCTTTTTTGGTAAGCTCCGAGAGGAGCAGCCTGGTTGTAAGCCCGTGTCAATTATCTAAGATAGAACTCCGTCAGGAGCGTCCTGTCTGGTTTGAACGGTTTCCCCTTTTCACAGCTCCCCTGCAGTTCCCCTCCTCGACTAACTGCGATGTGCAATTTTGAACAGACTTGTGTTCCATATTGAACTGACAAGCGAATTCCGCCTCGCTAGTATGAGAATTGTGCCCAGAGCCGCCAGTCAGGATATGGTGGGAGGCGGAGGGCAGGAGGCATAGCGATATGTCCCCACGAGCACTTTTGAGGCGGTACCAGAATGCCGCCCAAAATCGATCTCTCTTGATCCCATGTGCTCGTCTTCAGCAAACAGAGGGAGGTTGGCATGGTGCGTAAGAAAAACCGGGCTATCGATTGGGAACCTTTCCTGGCTGGAATCTCCAGCGGGAAAACCGCTACAGAATACGGCGCGAACAGCACCATTTTCTCCAAAGGAGAAGCTGCGGATTCGGTGTTCTACCTCCGACGGGGCAAGGTGAAGCTGGCGGTAACATCTCAACAAGGCAAGGAAGCGATCGTCGCCATTCTGGGAGAGGGTCAGTTCTTCGGCGAGGGATGCCTCGCAGGGCAATCAGTGCGCTTCGCCACGGCAAGCGCAATGACCGATTGCACTCTTGCCAGGGTAGAGAAGGCGATGATGGCGCGCATGCTGCACGAACAGCACGACGCCTCCGAATTGTTGGTCACTCAGTTGCTTTCCCGCGGCATCCGATACGAAGCGGACCTGGTCGCGCAACTTTTCAACTCCAGCGAGATACGTCTGGCCCGAATGCTCTTACTGCTAGCTCATTTCGACAAGGAAAGCAGCGCCGAAACTGCAGTTTCCAGAGTCAATCAGGAAGATTTGGCACAAACGGTTGGCACCACCCGGTCGCGAATCAGTCATTACATGAATAAGTTCAGGAAGCATGGCTTTATCGATTACAGCGACAACGGCTGGTTGACGGTCCATAATGGCCTGCTCAAGGTGGTCCTGAACGACTAGTGCCCTGTATCAAGCACCGGGATCGGGATAAGGGTCGCCACCACTGGCGCAAGCGTTCGTGAGTGGAAAAGAGACTCTTGCTGCGGATAGAACTTCATAGTTAAATCTTTCATGAAAATGGAGTTTTGGTAGCCACGGTTACTGCGTTCTTGGCAGTAACCGTGGGCCTTTGTGTTTATCTTTGTCTGATTGTTTTGGGCCAGCTGTTGACTTTCCTCCGCCTTTTGTGTCGCTGTGGCGGCCTTCTGGTCCACCTCATTGGTCTTTGTCTGGACAGTCTGAATGCCTGCCTGGGTCCGACTGTCTACATCCTTAATGGCAG
>DATKMG010000564.1:0-4866 GCA_035541995.1 Terriglobia bacterium | reverse complement strand
TTAGTGTCAATCACCAGCTGCCACTCTCGTAGATCAAGTTCGTGCACGGGCTTGCGGATATTGATGCCTGCATTGTTGACGAGAATGTCAAGACGGCCGCACTGCTCCACCGTCCGACTCACCAGCTTCTCGACGGATTTCTCGCTGCTGATGTCGACACTGAGGGCAAGCGCTTCGGAACCAAAAGCCCCCAAGGTACGAAGTGCTGCATTCGATTTCTCCTGATCTCGCGCGGCTATTACAATGCGTGCTCCAGCCCGCGCCAAGCCTCGCGCCACGCCGAGACCGATCCCTCCGTTTCCACCGGTGACAATTGCGACTCTTCCGGTCAATTCAAACATGTCTGCAGTCCTTTATTAATCCGAATTCATAGCCCCTCTTCTCCAACCTGCAATTCCCCGGGCCATGACCTGAGGTGGCCTCTGGCCGTAACCAAATGAAAACCACAGAAACTCAGGGGCCACAGGGAAAACCCACCTGAACCTGGGAATCTTCACACAACTACTTTCACGAGTTCATATTTGTCTGTGTGTTTAATCTATCAGAAGGAGCCCGAACCCTTTGAAAGAGAATCTATAAGACTCCGATGAATCTGAAGGTCATAAACCTCCTGGGATTCTTGACTTGGTGTTCTCCGTGCCTGCGTGGTGACCATTTACCACTGTGTTGTGGTGGGTGGAGAAACTCAGGCTAAGGCAACCCAAAACACAAGATATTCGGACCAACGGCCAGTGCGACGAACTGCTTGCCATCGACCTGATAAGTCATTGGAGAGGCCTTGTTTATTCCATTGGTCGGGAAGTGCCACAGGGTCTTCCCGTCTCGTTCGTCGACGGCCACAATATCCCCGCTTGGATCCCCGTAAAAAAGGACCCCTCCGGCGGTGGCCAAAAGTCCAGCCACCCTCTTGCCTTCGATCGGTCCGATTTGCGGTTTTTCCCAGACAATCTGTCCGGTCTCGATATCGAGTGCTCGCAGGACCTTCTTCCCGGGCTCCTCTTGGGGACGTTCTATCTGTTCGTCGCTAAGCGAGGCTGTCAAAGTACACTTCTCCAGAGCCATGACGTAATAGAGACGCGTCACTGGGCTGAAGGCAGTGGAACCCCAGTTGGTCGCAGTTTCTGGGCAGCTTACGGAACCTTCAGCCAAAAGCTGTGGACGGCCATCAGGACCGATTCCGCTAGCCCAGGTCAGCCGGTCAACGAACTTCCTGGCTAACAGAATTTGGCCGTTAGTTCGGTCCAGCACGTAGAAGAACCCGTTTCGATCCGCGTGCAGCAGGAGTTTTCTATCCTGCCTCCTGTAAGGCGCGTCGGCCAATACGTTGGGCTCGGTCGCATCAAAAACGTGGACATCATGGGGAGTGAATTGATAATGCCATTTCAAATTTCCAGCCTTGGGATTCAGAGCAAGGACGCATTCGGTAAATAGGTTATCACCCGGTCGGTCCTGACCATCAGTATTTGGGTAGGGAGTCGCCGTGGACCAGAATAGAGTGTCGGTCTCTGAATCATAGCTGCCGGTCAACCATGTTGAGCCGCCTCCGTATAGGGGCTCTTTCCCCTTCCAAGTGTCGTATCCCGGATCGCCTTTGGCCGGTATAGTCCAAAATCGCCATACTCTCTCGCCGGTTGTGGCCCGGTAAGCGGCGAGAAACCCACGAATGCCCCAGTCAGCGCCGGAAACACCTGCAATCACCATATCCTTAACGGCCAACGGAGCCACAGTCGAGCCATAGTGCTGGGGTTCATCCGGCATCACGGCTTCCCACACCACCTGGCCGGTGGTGCGATTCAGAGCCAGCAGATGCGCACTATCGGTCACCATGAACACGTTGTCCCCAAGAATCGCCATGCCGCGATTGGTCCCGAGCGACGCATCTCCAACCAGCCCTGGAGCACGCGGTCTCGAATATTCCCAGATCTCACGACCCGTGAGGGCATCCAGAGCAAACGCCTGATGAGGACCTGTCGTGTACATGACGCCATCGACAACAAGGGGCGTCACTTCCAACCCGAAGTACTTCATGTTCTCGATGAAATAAGGCGTATAAGGGAGAAATTGCTTCCACAAAGGTACTGTAAAGACCCACTTCATCACCAGTTGGTTCACATTCGTGGTATTAATCTGACTCAGTTGGCTATACCGGTTTCCGCTGAGATTCCCATCGTAGCTCAGCCAGTCTCCTGGCCTTGGATGCTGGATCCTGCTGAAATCAATCCCGCCGCCTGCGGAAGGTCTGGCCCTAGCGGGCGCACCTGTCTTCACGCCGTTCAGTTGGCCGAGGTAAGCTACAAGGTCCCTCAATTCAGTGGGGCTAGCCCTCACGGGTTGCATTACCGATTTCTTTTCGTCTTCAATGGAGGAAACCTGGTTCTGTTGAAGCAAGTGAAACTTTCCCTCTAGATCCTGTAACTGGATGTCGAAATTGCTGCGGCCTCTAGCGAAGCCGCGGATGGTCTGACCATCCCGTAAATGCACTCGAACAAGTTCGTAGCCGGGCGTAATACGGAAGCTGGGAGCGAGCAATGCTGCTCGAATTTCCTGGATGGTCAGTTCGTTCCCTGCATTTGAGAGGTCCGGACCGATGGATTCCCCCTTCCCCTCAACCATATGGCAGGAATCACATCGCCCTAGGCCGAAGAAAAAGCGCTTTCCAGCCGCTGGGTCTCCCGAGACCCCACTTTTGGCAAGGGGCGAATTCAACGAGTGGACGAAGGATGCCAGGGCATCTAGCTCACGGACCGGCAACTCGAACGCCGGCATCCCTGACGTTGGAACTCCCTTCTGGATCAGCTCGCGCAATTGTTGGATTGAATGCTCGCGAAGGCTGCGGCTCCCGGCGAGGATAGGGCCACGATCAGTACCAAGGGCATCAGCTCCATGGCAGCCGGCACAGAGCTTCGCGAATAGTGTTTTGCCCTCCGCTGGGTGATCGGGCCGGACAGGGAGATCCTGCCCCAGCAGGAATAAGGGGCTCAGAAGGAAAGCCACAACGGCGGTTTGCCCACTCCACCGGCCAGCCGGGAATCTTCTACCTCGAACTCTCATCTTCCTCCCCCTGCTTCGTAGGCTGGATCACTTTGTCACCCTCGAAAGGAAACCGTGCGTCGGGATGCCGAATTCGTCTTAAGCTAGTGTATGAACGCACCGATGTAATTATTGTCTTGCTCATTGGAGAGATCCGTGGTGTCACCCAGAACGTAACGATATTGAAACGTGGGGCCCAGAGGAACAATCCGATGCATCCAATTCGTCGGGTCGGTCCACATAAGTGGCCGGTTCCCCATGGCTTTGCCAAGATCAACGAGGTCCCAATGGAGAGCAAAGCCGGGAATAACAGCGTCAAATAAGTCAGTGTTCATGGACCTTTCCAGAGCAGCCCGCAAGCTGAAAGGAGTACGATCAAGCCAGACCTTGGTGATGCGCGTGTCGGCTGCAGCCGCCAGCAAGAGCCAGATTCCCTTTACACCTCGGGCGGCGGCACGAATAGCGGCTGGATCTACATCACTGCGACCGGCGAGGAGATCCACGCCACGCAATATGTCATGAGCCCTCATAGCAGGCAGATTGCGCCCGATCTGGTTGGCTCGTGAATTCGTTATCCAGTTTCCGAGGAATGGTCGATTATCAAATTCTTTGGGAGAGTCACGGGGTTCCAACTCCAGAACGACCCGTCCCAACATGGCCATTCTCTCGGCCCACGAAGCTACCACTTCCTCCGCCACCAAGAGCACAGCCGGTTTTCGCCCGGGTGCAGATGGGATATGCAACTTTCCCTCAATCTCAACGCCGGGTTCGCTCTCAAACCTGACGCGTTGATGCCTGCCTTCCGGCCCGCTTGACTCTTCTATTACTTTAGCTACCGGGGAAGATCCTTCCGTGGGAATGTCCAGTCTGCGCAGTTCGGCTTGGAGTTCAGGGATTGTTCCTTGCCTTTGCTTGGTGTGAAAATCGTCCAGGATCAATTGAAAAAGCTTGCGACTCCCTGGCTCATCTTCGACATGGCCGCTCCGTGTGACCAACAGGTCATGGTTGGGATAGAGAGTCACCGGCTCTTCACGAGAATGACCCTGACCGTCTTTGAGCCACCGGATCATCCACTCATAGATGGCTTCCCGACTCTCGAGAGGAGTACCGTGGGGACCTGACCCGACGAAGAACCGCAACTTGTCCTCAACAGCGTAAAGGGAGTACCAACGACGAGCCTCTTCATACACCAGCCTCGCCCCTTCCGGCGTGAAATAGTCGTGTTCGGTCGCCTGGATCAGCCAAGGCGTTGGGGCGGATAATTCGACAAAATCTGCTACATCCAGCCCCCGGACAAGAAAATTAGGAAAGCTCATTTCGGAATCCGGATCGGGACCAGCGAATAAGACGCGATACGAATTAGGGAAACAGGCGGGGACAACCGCTTTGAGCCTGGGGTCCAGAGCCCCGATGAATGTCGTCAATGCCCCGCCACCTGAACATCCCGCAGCCCCCACGCGCCTGGAGTCCACTTCAGGTCGGCTGAGTAAATAGTCGAGCGCTCGTTTAGCATCCCACACGAAAAAACGAGCCACACTCTCGCCGATCAAAATGCATTGGGCTCCCGCCTGTATGTGCTCGTTGACAGACCAGCCCGCCAAGGGGCCGTCGAGTTGCCGGCTATAGGTCTGCTCTCTCTCGCCTTGTCCTAAAGGGTCGAATGCCAGGACTACAAAGCCCTTCAACGCTAGATTAGCGGCGAGTCTCTGCGGTTCCGGTTTCCCCTCCTGGGTATGGCCGGATTGCAGAAGGACAGCAGGATAACGGCCGGGCTGGTTGGGCCTGTAGAGGTTGGCGGTGACATAAAAGCCCGGCAGGCTCTCGAAAATCACTTTT
>DATKMG010000563.1:0-5954 GCA_035541995.1 Terriglobia bacterium | reverse complement strand
CCGACTTATTCGAGAGTTGAATGTTAACTTCCGGTTGCATATTACCCCGCATGTCTGCTCCCAATGTCGTATACGGGACACCGGTGCGTGCACTATAGGCTTGTCTTTTTTCTTCCAGATATGATCCCAGTTCAGACACGTATGATGGGAGCCTATATATGATGTTTCTTAAATCCTCTTGGCCAGTAATGCTCGTTTGTTTGATTTGGAGGTTCAGCAGGTCTGACTTGTCCTGCTTTGCACCAACTGGATAAACATCAATCAAATCGATTTCTACCAGCTCGTAGGTGTAGCGTGGGTCCAACCTACAGAGGGCTGACAGGATATCGGTAACGGTCGTATTAGTAAGCTCAAGGGATAGATTGTTTTCTTTTTCTCCTTCTCGATGTGAGATTTTCTCAAATCCAATTAATAGCTTTGATTGTACCAACTGATGAATTCCTACTAATGCCTCTTCCATATCGGCTCTCTCCACCTTGAAAGAGGCGATTTTCGAGTCCAGAACGCTCGCTCGGTTCTCTCTATCGAATTCAGAGGCGGAAAGTTCGATGCCCACAAGAATGAGTACAAGCAAAATGAGAAATTGCTTTTGGTTTTGGTACATACCTACTCCTTTTCGGTTATTGTACGGTAACATCACTACAAGTCCACCTAACAGACTTAGTCGCGACAGTGAATCCATTTACCTTGATGGTTTGAGTAGCCGGGATACTACACGTACCGCCACTACGGCAGGTTTCACTGCAGATCCAGAAATCGTCTTGGATGATGGAACCCACACCGGACGAAGTCGAAGCACCAGACGACCAAGAATATCCGAAACAGGGCACTGGTATCATAAAGGCAAAACCAAGAACAGAAGCCAAAAGCACGAGTAATGATAGAGCATATCAAAGATGGGGCAGCGGTTCCGGAAACTTATCTCCATGAGTCATTTGTCCGGGATGTACTTCATGCCGCGCTTGGTCTGCTGGAGAAAGTCATGCAAACGTATCACCCCATCTGCACTCAGATTTTCTGGCAAAGCAGATACTGTGCTACAATCCGCTTCGCACTCTCACTTATCCGCAAGGAGGATTTATGTCACCGCATGAGATAACTCGCAGAAAGTTTATCGAAGGTTCTATGACTGGCATGGCGGCTGCCGGTCTGAGTGGGGGCGCATCGGCGCTGGCCCGCTCCATGTCACCCAACGAGAAGGTCACTGTGGCCATGGTCGGCGTGGGCATCCGAGGGCTCGAGCTAATGCAGGCCGTACTCAACGTCGGCGGCAACGTGGCAGCCGTGTGCGATCTTTACGACGGCCATTTCCGGCGTGCGCAGGAGATACAAGCCAAAACGCCTACCACACGCGACTATCGTGAGCTGGTCGATCGCAAGGATATTGACGCTGTTTTCATCGCTACTTCGGACCACTGGCACGCCCCCATCGCCGTAGATGCCATGCGTGCCGGCAAGGACGTTTATTGCGAGAAACCCATGGCGCACACCATTCCCCAGGCCGTGCAGATGGTGGACGTCGCGAAAGAAACAAAACGTATCGTGCAGGTCGGCAGTCAGAGCCTCAGCATGACCTCCACCCACAAAGCAAAGGAGCTGGTGCAGGGCGGCCAGATTGGAAACGTCTTCATGGTGCAAGCCTCAATCTTCCGGCCCAACGCCATTGGCGCCTGGCGCTATCCCGTGCCGCCCGATGCTTCGCCGCAGACCGTTGACTGGGAACGCTACCAGGGCAGTGCAAAGCACCGCCCCTTTGATGCCCAGCGTTTCTTTCAGTTCCGCAACTGGTGGGACTACGGAACGGGCATCGCCGGGGATGAGTATGTCCACCTGCTCTCTCGCGTTCACTATGTGCTGGACGTACAGTTTCCGCAGACCGCTATTGCCACAGGCGGTATCTACAAATGGACCGGCGACCGCGACGTCCCCGACATCCACAATACCATGTACGATTATGGTAAGTTTCAGGCTTTGGTGCTTGCCAACCTTGTTTCCAACTGGGATCCGGGAGAGATCGTGCGCTTCTACGGGGAAAAGGGAACCGTGGAACTGACCGAATGGTCTGCCAACCTGTTGCCCTACAACCCTGTCGAAGATTACGGCTATCCGCTCGAGAGCTGGCCGAAAGACACGAAGGACAAGTTCCTTGCAGATCACAAGAACGATCCACTCGCCGATATCGGCACGGCACGCCAGCAGCCGCAGAGAAAGAAGGAAACTTACCCGCAGAAGGAAGAAGGCACCGAAGATCACATCCGTAACTTTTTTGAAGCCATTAAGTCGCGCCAGCAGCCCGTAGAGCATGTGGAGTTTGGCTTCGGCACGGCGGTAGCCTGCCACATGGCCAATATCTCCTACCTAAATAAGAAGCGGGTGATTTGGGACGCTCAGAAGCGCAGCACGAAGCTGGAAGGTTGAAATTTGGTTGTTGTTTCTGGAAAATCAATGGCAACTTGAAGCCCTGTTTGGATGCTTGGTCATAGTGACTCGCGCTGAGTAGCCCGTCAACATCATGCACGGCGAAATGATGTTCAAGTCCGTTGTCATGGTTGATTAAGGATCCGTAGGATGAACTGGATCGTTACCTGCCGAGCTTCTGGTCGAAGAACTTTGCCATCATCTCCAGGGCTTCCTTTGTTTCGGGCAAGTGATAGTCATACCAGAAAGCGTGCGGCAGTGCTTCAAAGACGACTAATTGCGTGTCCACACCGGTGCGCAGAAAGGCACGGTGCAATAGGGTGGTCCCGCTCAGGAGAAGATCGCGCGTGCTGGTTATGAAGAGTGTCGGGGGAAATCCACGCTGATCTGCGTAGAGGGGTGAGAGGAGAGGATCCTTAGGATTGCTGAGCCCGACATAGGCGTCGTGTTTCGCTTTCTTAGATTGCGGCTCCAACCACCCGCCAAACCCCCAAATTGTATAGAGCGCCTCCGAATCACCCGGCTGGCTCAGATCTCCGGTCCCGGAGAAGATACCCAGGGCTGCCGGTTCGGGAAGACCGTCACGACGCAACCGGACAGCAACCTCGGCAGTGAGAACGGCACCGGCGGAGGTCCCGAAAAGGCCCATGTCCTGCGGCTTGGAGTTCTTCAGAAGCTCCTTGTAGACCGCCACCGTGTCGTCGACCGCGGCAGGAAACGGATACTCGGGCGCCAACCGGTAGTAGACAGAGACGACAGGGGTACCGGTGAGGTTTGCGATCGGAATACCCTCAACCAGCGATCCCGAATCGGATACGAATCCCCCGCCGTGGACGTTAATTAGCACACGGTTTTGCTTTTCCGGGGATTTTGTGAGGGGCGTAATCACGTCACAGCGTACGCCGCCTATCGTCTTCCCTTCGATATTCACCGGATAAAGCTTGCGCGCTTCTTCTGCCCTGCCCTTTCGGAAAGAGTCAGTCCGAGTCCGCCGCTCGGCAAGCGAGGGTTCCGGACCCGAAGGCGCCGGTCGCGAAATGAACTTCTGCGCCTCAAGACTGATTGTCTCCGGCACAGGAACGATGCGAGTGATGTGCGCCGTACCATCCGAATCAAGAATACAAATGTTAGCCTGTGTGGCCGGGTTTGGTTGATTTCTCTGCGCCATCGTTGCCGGCAACGTAATGAATAGTACCCCCATTAATCGTACAATGATCATCGCAACGTGCCGATGCCTTGTGACTGACATGAGTAACTCCTCTTGTGCGAATTGGTCCGCATATCCACGAGCAAGTGGGTCCGCGAGCCGGCCATGACAATCAGAGGCCGCTCACTGGAAGGCTGCCTGTCCGTGCTTTCCCCTGTGCTTGTGCACTGAACACAGGCATAGACAGTTTTTATCGATTCAGCCATGCTAAAGATGCATGAGAGCATAACACCAATCGAAATGCGAGGAAGAGAAATCAATGGAACGAAGAGAATTCCTGGGTGAAGTGATTGCAGGGGGTGCTTTCATTGCTGGGGGTATTGGTTCAAGTGGTGTACCTCGTGCCTATGCTTCTCAGTCGAATGCAATCATACCGGCAGGGGATCTGATAATCGAACGGGATACTCCGGGACACCCACACAAGGGAAAAGTCCTGGCTGCGATACAACCTCATTCCGACGATATTCCTATTTTTGCCGCCGGCTCGGTCGCAAAACTGATCGGGGAAGGGTATACGGGATATCTGATCCGAACCACGAATGACGATCATGCGGGTCCTGGGACGGTTGGGGATACGGTCGTTGCCAATGAGATCGACAATGACGAGGTGGCCAAGGCCCTCGGACTCAAGAGAGTCTTCAATTTGGGTTACCGGAATCATCAAATGGAAGACGTTGACATGATCGAGTTGAAAGCGCGGCTAATTTTTCTTTTTCGAGTTCTGAAGGTAGATACCGTCATCGGCTACGACCCCTGGGGGCATTACGAGGAGAACCCCGACCACTACCGCACGGCCCAGGCAGTTGAGGCGGCCTGCTGGATGGCCGGTGGTGAAAAAGACTACCCGGAACACCTCAGGGCCGGCATACAACCCCATTCCGTTCGCGAGAAATACTATCATGCCCGAGGTCCCCAGCTTGTGAACCGCATTGTCGACATCAGTTCCGTCATCGACAAGAAGATTGAAGCCAACCTTGCTAACAAGGCCCAGGGCCCGGCGGGAAACAACGGGGTGGGCCTCCGGGAGCGGCTTGCCCGGGAGAACAAGCGCTTGCCGATGTTGGGGACTGACGACTGGACGGCAAATTTTCAGTATGTGAAGCAATTCCTCCTTGAAGACGAAAAAGCGCTCGGAAAGAAATATGGTCTCGGGTTTGCGGAGGCTTTTCACTACATCGGTCCCGGACCGGATTATGCATCGGGCATCGAGCAATACATAAAGGGGAATGCAGTCCCCTTGCGCTAGACCGGATTTCTTACCACCAAGGCACAAAGACACAAAGCATTAGGCCAAGAACCTCTCCTGCCAGGAATTTCGGGGGATCTTAGCTTGGGTGGTTCATCCAGGATGAAAGAGCGTGAAGAGAGTAGGGATACTGATGGACCTTGATAAATCCGCTTCATCTGGTTTGCCTTGGCGTCTCGGTGTCTTTGTGGTGAGAATGGCAGGGAAGATTGAGCCAGGATGTTTGAAAGTTCAGTGATAGTTGATGACCTGTGGTGAGGAGAATGAACATGTCAGATCCTGGAATCATGAGTGAAAAACAGTCGGGTCAGGCTTCCATGGGATCTGGAGGGCAGGCCGCCGGGCCGGCAGATACAGTAACTGGCCGAAAAAATAGTGGTGATGTGATGATTGAAAGAGACCTGCCGGGGAAGCCGCACAGCGGGAAAGTTTTCGTTGCCATCCACGCCCATCTTGACGACATTCCCTATTACTGTGCCGGTACAGTGGTGAAACTAATCCAAGAAGGCTACACGGGCTATATTATCCGAACGTCCAACGACGAAAAGTGTGGGGAGGGTACCCCTTTCCAGAATATCAAGGGCAACGAGGCGGAACACTTCCAGATGGCAAAAGGTCTCGGCATCACCGAGGTGTTCAATTTCTACTACCGGAACCACCGCATGAACGCCATATCCACCCAGGAACTTCGCTCACGCTTGGTGTTTCTCTTCCGCTATCTGAAGGTGGATACCGTTCTTACCTTTAACCCATGGGGACACGGCGAAGAGAATCCCGATCACTGGGTGACTGGACGCGTTTCGGAGGAAGCCTGTTGGATGGCCGGCATGGGCAACGATTACCCCGAACACATGGAGGCCGGGTTGCGACCTCACGGCGTGAAAGAACGGTACTATTTTGTAGCCAGATCGGGACAACCTTACAACCGTGTCGTCGACATCAGTTCCACTATTGAACAGAAGATTGCCGCGATCGTGGAATGTAAGTCGCAAGGCGGAGGTAATGACGGATCAAAGCTTAAAGCGAAGCTTGCCAGGGAAGGGAAACGCCTGCTGATTCTGGGTGACGACGATAGAACTGCGG